>CAJFNE010000069.1 GCA_904393855.1 uncultured Oscillibacter sp.
GCTCTCCAGGAAAGGCAGGGTGTCCAGCAGCATGGAGCGGTAGCCGATCTCCCGGGCGTCGTTGATTACCTGCCGGATCAGCAGGGAGCCGATCCGGTGCACCCGGAATGTTGGCCGGACATACAGCCGTTTCATCTCGCAGGAGGTTTCGTCCAGCTTCCGCAATGCGATGCAGCCGGCGGGGGCCCCGCCGCAGCGGGCCAGGTACAGCCGCCCCTCCGGCGGGCCGTACTTGCACTCCGGATGGCGCAGCTCCTCCCCATAGTTCTGGAGATCCAGATAGACCCGGAAAGCGGGGGCCTCCGTCAGGAGCATGTCCGTATATTCGGTAAAGAGACTGAGAATCTCATCGCGGGAACGTAGGCGGGATGCAGTGTGACGTCCATAAGCGGTTCTCCCCTGTATTGGCGCCTATTATACACCGCGCGGCCCTATTTGTCACGGGGGTTACAGGCTGAAATAGTCCCGGGCGGCGTCAAAGAGACCCAGGTCATACTGGCCGGGAACATTGCGGTAGAGACCGGGACCCACCCGCTCCGCGTGGCCCATCTTGCCGAAGACCCGCCCGTCGGGGGAAGTGATGCCCTCCACGGCCCAGACGGAGCCGTTGGGGTTCCCATCGATGTCCAGAGTGGGATGGCCCTCCAGATCCACGTACTGGGTAGCGATCTGGCCGTTTTCCGCGAGCTTTGCCAGCAGTTCCGTCGGGCAGAGGAAGCGGCCTTCGCCGTGAGAAATGGGGACGCTGACCACATCCCCCACCTGGACCCTGGACAGCCAGGGGGAGCGGTTGGAGGCGACGCGGGTCCGGACGATCCGGGACTGGTGCCGCCCGATCACGTTAAAGGTCAGAGTGGGGCAGTCCGCGTCCGTGTCCCGGATCTCGCCAAAGGGCACCAGCCCCAGCTTGATCAGGGCCTGGAAGCCGTTGCAGATGCCCAGCATCAGTCCGTTCCGGCCCCGCAGCAGGTCCATGGTGGCGTCCGCCACCTGGGGAGAGCGGAAGAAAGCGGTGATGAACTTGCCGGAGCCCTCCGGCTCGTCGCCGCCGGAAAAGCCGCCAGGCAGGAAGATGATCTGACTCTCCCGGGCCGCCTCCGCGAACCGGGCGGCGGAGTCCGCCACCCCCTGGGGCGTCTGGTTGTTCAGCACCAGGATCTCCGGCGTCAGACCCGCCCGCAGCACCGCCCGGGCGCTGTCGTACTCGCAGTTGGTGCCGGGGAACACGGGGATCAGCACCTTGGGCCGGGCGATTCCCAGCTTGGGGGTGTTGCGGGAGAAGGCCGGGGCCTCCAGTACCGGCACCGGAGCGGGATCGGCGGGCGTGCGGTTGGGGTACACGTCCTCCAGAACGCTCTCGTTCAGGGTCAGCAGTTCCGCGATGGAGGCGGAGTCGGAGCCAAGGGTGATGACCGGCTCCGCCGTGGTGACGCCGATGCGTCTGGCGCAGGGCAGGTCCACCGCCTCCGTCAGTTCGGCCACGATCATGCCGGGGCAGGCATCATACCAGGGGGCGCCCGCCTCCGGATCCCCCGCAAAGCCGACGCGGTTGCCGAAGGACATCTGCATGACCGCTTCCGCTGCACCGTTTTCCAGGGCCCAGGCCGCCGCGACCTTCCCCTGGGCGCAGAGGCTGTGGAACTGCTCCCAGGCGGCCTTTCGGGCCGCGGCATCATCCAGGGAGGCGGTACCGAACAGGTACACCGGATGGCCCGCTGCCTTGAACTCCGGGGAGAGGACCTCGCCCGCCTGGATGGGGGCGATGGCAAAGGAGATCAGGGTGGGGGGAACGTCCAGGTCGTTGAAAGTGCCGGACATGGAGTCCTTGCCGCCGATAGCGGCGCAGCCCAGCTCCAGCTGAGCATCCAGAGCTCCCAACAGGGCGGCGAAAGGCTTGCCCCAGCGCCGGGGATCCTCCCGCAGCTTCTCAAAGAACTCCTGGAAAGTGAGATAGGTTTTCGTGTAGTCTGCCCCTGCGGCCACCAGCTTGGCCACGGAGGTGATCACGCCGGCGTAAGCGCCCCGGTAGGAATCCACGGTCATCTGGTCCGGGTCAAAGCCCCAGGCCATCACGGAGCCGTCCGCCGTCTCCTCTCCCGGCAGCACCGGCAGCAGGGCCGCCATCACCTGGGTGGGGGTCCGCTGGTATCTGCCGCCGAAGGGCATCAGGACGCTGCCCGCGCCAATGGTGGCGTCAAACCGCTCGGCAAGCCCCCGGCGGGAGGCGGTCTTGAGACTGGCGGCCATCTCCCGCAGGCTGCTGGTTGTGATCGTGCCCATGGGACGCTCGATCTCAGGCACACGGACGGCGGCGTGCTTCACCGCGCCGTTGGTATTCAGGAATTCCCGGCTCAGGTCCACGATGGTCTTGCCCCGCCAGCGCAGCACCATCCGGGGGGCCTCCGTCACCACGGCCACGGGATAGGCCTCCAGGTTCTCCCGCTCCGCGGCGGCGATCAGATCCTCCGCGTCCTCGGGGGCCACCACCACCGCCATCCGCTCCTGGGACTCGGAGATGGCCAGCTCCGTGCCGTCCAGGCCCTCGTATTTCTTCCGGACCGCGTCCAGATTGATGTCCAGGCCGTCCGCCAGCTCCCCGATGGCCACGGAGACGCCGCCGGCGCCGAAATCGTTGCAGCGCTTGATCATCCGGGTGACGTGTCCGTCCCGGAACAGCCGCTGGATCTTCCGTTCCTCCGGGGCGTTGCCCTTTTGGACCTCGCTGGCCATGGTGGAGAGGGACTTGCTGTCGTGGCTCTTGGAGGAGCCGGTGGCGCCGCCGATGCCGTCCCGGCCGGTGCGGCCGCCCAGCAGGATCACCACGTCGCCGGGAGCGGGGCGCTCCCGCACCACGTTCTCCGCCGGGGCCGCGGCCACCACCACGCCGCACTCCAGGTGCTTGGCGATGTAGCCCTCGTGATAGACCTCGCTGACCAGGCCCGTGGCCAGGCCGATCTGGTTGCCGTAGGAGGAGTAGCCCGCGGCGGCGGTCTGGGCGATCTTCCGCTGGGGCAGCTTGCCGGGGACCGTCTCGCTCACCGGCGTCCGGGGATCGCCGCAGCCGGTGAGTCGCATGGCCTGATGCACGTAGGCCCGGCCGGACAGGGGGTCCCGGATGCAGCCGCCGATGCAGGTGGCCGCGCCGCCGAAAGGCTCGATTTCCGTGGGGTGGTTATGGGTCTCGTTTTTGAACATCAGCAGCCAGTCCTGGGGCTGCCCGTCCACCGTGGCGGTGACCCGGATGGAGCAGGCGTTGATCTCCTCGCTCTGATCCAGGTTCCCCAGCAGGCCCCGCTTCTTCAGAGTCTTGGCGCCGATGGTGGCGACGTCCATCAGGGTCTGGGGCCGCTTGGCGGCGGCCTCCTTCCCATAGACCTCCTCCCGGGCCGCCAGATAGCGGTCGTAGGCCGCCTGGACCTCCGGATCGTCCATGATGATCTGATCCAGATGGGTGGAGAAGGTGGTGTGGCGGCAGTGATCGGACCAGTAGGTGTCCACCACCCGCACCTCTGTGAGGGTGGGGTCCCGGGCCTCGGTGTCCCGGAAATAGGCCTGCAGGAACTTCAGGTCCTCCAGGTCCATAGCCAGGCCCAGGCGGCCCAGCAGGGCGGCCAGGCCCGCCTCATCCAGGGCCGTGAAGCCGGTGAGGGTCTCCACGTCTCCGGGGACGCCCACCTGGATCTGCAGGGTTTCCGGCAGCTCCAGGGCGGCCTCCCGGCATTCCACCGGGTTGATGAGGTAGTGTTTGATTTTGGCGAGGTCCGTCTGGGACAGACTGCCCGCCAGCAGATAGACTTTGGCGGCGCGGACAAGGGGACGGTCCCCCTGGGTCAGCAGCTGGATACACTGGGCGGCGGAGTCCGCCCGCTGGTCGAACTGCCCGGGCAGGGGCTCCACCGCGAAGACAGTGAACTCCCCTGCGGGGAGGCTGTCCGCGGCGTCGTCCACCTGGGGTTCGGAGAACACCGTCCGCACGGCCCGCTGGAAGGTGGCCTCGTCCAGTCCCTCCGCGTCATAGCGATTGATCAGCCGCAGCTCCGTGAGACCGGAGACGCCCAGCAGGGCGCGCAGCTCGTGCAGCAGGCCGGCGGCCTCCTGCCGCAGCGGCGGCTTCTTTTCCACATAGATGCGACGTACCATGGTTATCCCTCCAAGGCGGCCAGCGCCCGCTGGCCGATGTCGTGGCGCAGGTATTTGCCGTCAAAATCCACCAGGTCTGCGGCGGCGTAAGCGTCCGCCAGAGCCTGCCGCAGGGTGGGGGCCGCGGCGGTGACGCCCAGCACCCGGCCGCCGCTGGTGACCAGCTTCCCGTCCTCCAGCTTGTCCCCGGCGTGGTAGAGGGTGACGTTCTCCGGCAGGGCGGCGGGCAGGCTGATGGCCTTGCCCTTCTCGTAGTGCTCCGGGTAGCCGCCGGAGGCCAGGATCACACAGGCGGCGGCGCCGTCCTGCCACTCCACGGTGAGGTCTCCCAGAGTCTTGTTCTCCACAGCCCGCATGATGGTCAGCAGGTCGGTTTTCAGCAGGGGCAGCACCACCTGGGTCTCCGGGTCCCCGAAGCGGCAGTTGTACTCGATGACCTTGGGGCCGTCCGGCGTCAGCATGAGGCCGAAGTAGAGGCAGCCCTGGAAGGGGCAGCCCTCCACCCGCATGGCGGCCAGGGTGGGCAGGAAGATGGTGTCCATGCACACCTGGGCGATCTCCGGCGTGTAGCACGGGTTGGGGGCCACCGTGCCCATGCCGCCGGTGTTCAGGCCCGTGTCGCCGTCGCCCGCCCGCTTGTGGTCCATGGAGGACACCATGGGGCGGATGGCGGTGCCGTCCGTGAAGGCCAGGACGCTGACCTCCGGCCCGGTCAGGAACTCCTCGATGACGATCTCGTTGCCGGAGTCGCCGAAGGCACGGTCCTCCATGATGGTTTTCACGGCGGCCTCCGCCTCCGACAAGCTGTTGGCGATCAGGACGCCCTTGCCCAGGGCCAGGCCGTCGGCCTTCACCACGATGGGGAACGCGGCGCTCTGCAGGTAAGCCAGGGCCTGAGCCGGATCGTCAAACACCTCGTACCGGGCGGTGGGGATGCCGTATTGTTTCATCAGGTTCTTGGCAAAGACCTTGCTGGACTCGATCCGGGCGGCCTTGGCGTCCGGGCCGAAGCAGGGGATGCCGATGGCGTGGAGCCGGTCCACGCAGCCCAGGGCCAGGGGGTCGTCCGGTGCCACCACCGCAAAGTCGATGGCGTGGGACGCGGCAAAGTCCACGATGGCGTCGATGTCCTTGGCCCCGATCTCCGGCACGCACACCGCGTCGGCGGCGATGCCGCCGTTGCCCGGCAGGGCGTAGATCAGCGTAACCGCCGGGTTTTCCTTCAATTTCTTAATAATGGCGTGCTCGCGGCCGCCGCCGCCCACCACGATGATGTTCA
Source organism: uncultured Oscillibacter sp. (assembly GCA_904393855.1). Classification (GTDB taxonomy): domain Bacteria; phylum Bacillota; class Clostridia; order Oscillospirales; family Oscillospiraceae; genus Oscillibacter. Next base: position 5,420 of record CAJFNE010000069.1, read on the forward strand.
TTGAGATCACACACAACCTTTCTGTCAGTGAGGAGTGAGGAGATAGAAGATAGGAGATTTCAACTCAGAGTTTTCGTGGACGAGGACAGCATTTTGCGCAGTTCCTCGCAATCTGTGCGGAGAGAGGTATAGATTGGAGCGGATAGATAGTCACATTCGTAAAGCAATTCCAACCAATAAAGGGTTTCCGCACATTCTTTCAGTGCAATATACAGCTTTGCGGTAAAGTCTTTCCGGCTGCTGGCGTAGACGGCTTCAGCAAGATTTGCGCCAATACTGGTCCCACTGCGTAAGAGCTGCTTTGACATTACAAATTCCTTTTTCTCAGAGGTCAAATACTGATACAGCCTTACAATTCGTTTGGCAAAAGCCAAACTCTTCTGCTTGGTGACGCTGTCCGCTGACATAACTCCTATCTCCTATCTTCTCGCTCCTATCTGAAACGTCAATGATGGAAGAGCCTCATCCCCGTAAACGCCATCACGATCCCGTACTTGTTGGCTGTCGCGATGACGTGGTCGTCCCGGATGGAGCCGCCGGGCTCGGCGATGTACTGGACGCCGGACTTCCGGGCCCGCTCCACGTTGTCGCCGAAGGGGAAGAAAGCGTCGGAGCCGCAGGTGACGCCGGTGAGTGCGGACATCCAGGACTGCTTCTCCTCCGCGGTCAGCACCTCCGGCTTTTCCGTGAAAGTCTGCTGCCAGACACCGTCCGCCAGCAGGTCCTCGTACTCGTCGGAGAGGTAGATGTCGATGGCGTTGTCCCGGTCCGGGCGGCGGATGCCCTCCACGAACTGCAATCCCAGCACCTTGGGATGGTGCCGCAGCCACCAGGTGTCCGCCTTGTTTCCGGCGAGACGGGTGCAGTGGATGCGGCTCTGCTGGCCGGCGCCCACGCCGATGGCCTGGCCGTCTTTCACATAGCACACGGAGTTGGACTGGGTGTACTTCAGGGTGATGAGGGCCACGATCATGTCCCGCTTGGCCGCGTCGGGCAGGTCCCGGTTCTCCGTGACGATGTTGGTGATGAGGGCCTCGTTGATGGCAAAGTTGTTCCGCCCCTGCTGGAAGGTGACGCCGAACACGTCCTTATACTCCTGGGGGGCGGGCACATAATCCGGGTCCATCTGGACCACGTTGTAATTTCCCTTTTTCTTGGTTTTCAGGATTTCCAGGGCCTCGTCGGTGTAGCCGGGGGCAATGACGCCGTCGGACACCTCCTCCTTCAGGTATCGAGCGGTGGCGGCGTCGCACACGTCGGAGAGGGCCGCCCAGTCCCCGTAGGAGCACAGCCGGTCCGCCCCCCGGGCCCGGATATAGGCGCAGGCAATGGGGGTGAGCTCCGCGCCGTCCTCCACGAAGTACATCCGCCGCTCCACATCGGAGAGGGGGAGGCCCACGGCGGCGCCAGCGGGGGAGACGTGCTTGAAGGACGCGGCGGCGGGCAGGCCCGTGGCCTCTTTCAGCTCCCGCACCAGCTGCCAGGAGTTCAGGGCATCCAGGAAATTGATGTACCCCGGCTTGCCGTTCAGCACGGTGAGGGGCAGGTCGGACCCGTCCCGCATGAAGATGCGGGCGGGCTTCTGGTTGGGGTTGCAGCCGTATTTCAGTTCCAGTTCATTCATGGTGCGCTCCTCTCCAACTCTGCAATTTGTTGACATAACATCTCGGCGGCCTGGGGCAGCAGCACCCACTCCGCCTGTTCCATCACCCGGCGCTGCAACGTCTCCGGCGTGTCGCCCGGCAGGACCTCCACCGCCTTTTGCAGCAGGATGGGGCCGCCGTCGGGGATCTCGTTCACCAGGTGCACCGTGGCGCCGGTGACCTTCACGCCCCGGGCCAGGGCGGCCTCATGGACTCTCAGCCCGTAGAACCCCTGTCCGCAGAAGGCGGGGATCAGGGAGGGGTGCACGTTGACGATGCGCCCCGGCCAGCGGGCGGTAAAGGCCCCGCTCAGGATGCTCAGGAAGCCGGCCAGTACGATGAGCTGGATGCCGTGGGCGTCCAGGGCCCGCTGGATGGCGGCCTCAAAGGATTCCTGGGAGCCCAGCTCCCGCCGGGAGCAGACCGCCGTGGGAATCCCGGCCTTTCGGGCCCGCTCCAGGGCGTAGGCCTCCGGGCTGCTGGAGAGGACCAGGGCGATCTCCCCGCTGTGGAGGGTCCCAGCCCGCTGGGCGTCCATCAGCGCCTGCAGGTTCGTGCCGCCGCCGGAGACGAACACGGCGATGCGGGCGGGGGTCAGCATAGGACCACCCGCTCGCCGCCGGAGACCACCTCGCCGATGGGATAGGCGTCGCAGCCGTTCTGCCGCAGGGCTTCCAGGGCCTTGTCGGCGGTGGCCGGGGAGACGATGACCGTCATGCCCACGCCCATGTTGTAGGTGTTGAACATATCGTGCTCCGGGATGCTTCCGGTCTTTTGCAGCAGGGGGAAGATGGGGGGCGTCCGCAGGGCGGCTTTCTCGATCTTGACGGTGAGGCCCTCCGGCAGGCAGCGGGGGATGTTCTCGTAGAAGCCGCCGCCGGTGATGTGGCTGACGCCGCGGACCTCCGCCGCGCTGGTGGCCGCCAGCACGGGCTTCACGTAGATGACGGTGGGCTCCAGCAGGGCCTCGCCCAGGGTGCGGCCCAGCTCGGCGGAATAGGTGTTCAGGTCGGCGTGCTCCACGTCGAAGACCTTCCGCACCAGGGAGAAGCCGTTGGAGTGGACGCCGGAGGAGGGCAGGGCCAGGATCACGTCCCCCGGACGCATCTGGGTATTGTCCAGCACCTGGGGCTTGTCCACGATGCCCACGGAGAAGCCCGCCAGGTCATAGTCCTCGGCGGCCATGAGGCCGGGGTGCTCGGCGGTCTCGCCGCCGATCAGGGCGCAGCCCGCCTGGACGCAGCCCTCCGCCACGCCGGAGACCAGCGTGGCGACCTTTTCCGGGGCGTTTTTCCCGATGGCGATGTAGTCCAGGAAGAACAGCGGCTTGGCGCCGCAGCAGATGATGTCGTTGACGCACATGGCCACGCAGTCGATGCCCACGGTGTCGTGCTTGTCCAGCAGCTGGGCGATGCGGATTTTGGTGCCCACGCCGTCGGTGCCGGAGACCAGCACCGGCTCGGTCATGCCGGTAAGATCCGGGGCGAACAGGCCGCCGAATCCCCCGATGTCGGAGACCACGCCGGGGATCAGGGTGCGCTCCACGTGGCGCCGCATGAGCTTGACGCCCTCATAGCCGGCCTCGATATTGACGCCGGCCTCCTTGTAGCTGTCCGAAAAACTACGCATGAGACTGCTCCTCTCTTGCTCGTTGGCTGATTTTGCACTCAAAGCGGTCCTTGCCGCCGTCCTGAGGGATGGCGGTGGGGTATCCGCCGCCGAAGCACGCGGTGCAGAACCCGCACTCCGTGTTGTCCGCCAGCTTCACCACGTCCCGCAGGCTCAGATACCCCAGGGAGTCCACGCCGATGATCTTTGCGATCTCCTCCACCGAATGGTGGTTGGCGATGAGCTTGCTGGGGTCGTCGATGTCCGTGCCGTAGTAGCAGGCGGCCACGAAGGGCGGCGCGCTGACTCGCATGTGGATTTCCTTGGCGCCGGCCTGCCGCAGCAGCTGGATGGTCCGGCGGCAGGTGGTGCCCCGGACGATGGAGTCGTCGATCAGCACCACCCGCTTGCCCTCCACCACGGAG
>CAJFNE010000070.1:0-357 GCA_904393855.1 uncultured Oscillibacter sp.
ACAGGGGTGACGGGAACTCGGCGACCGGGCAAACACACAGGCCCGCCCCTCATACCGTCCTGTAGGGGCCGACGCCCTCGTCGGCCCGCGTTTACCGCCAGGCCAGCGCCAGCGGAAAAAGGAGGGAAAGGTATCCGGGCCCTCCCCGGGCCAAAGGTTTCCCCAAGAGCTCCACGTTTTATCAAAGCTACTACAAGAGAGTGCCAACTTTCCCTCGCCGGCGGCCGGAGGTACGCGCTTGCGCGGACCGACCCGCCGAAGCGTTCTTTTCTTTTGGACCGTCCACTGCGCAGCCGTTGGCGGCTTTGCCGCTTACGGATGCGGCGTACCCCTTGCGGGTGCGGCCCGTTTGTCTCC
>CAJFNE010000070.1:376-9425 GCA_904393855.1 uncultured Oscillibacter sp.
CTCCGGCCTAAGTGCCGCCGCTCATGCGGCGGTTGGCCTACGACACGCGCCTGCGGGCGCAGTCTTTTCGGCAAGAACAAAAAGAGAATGGGGGGTGGAATGAACCAGCCATCATCATGGCTGATGTCTCGTCCCATCGGACGCACTCCCCTCTATTTTTTGCGTAAATTTTTCTTGCTTTTTGCGCAAAGATATTTTATAATGAACCTACGATAGATTCCGCCTCTGCCGGAATCCAAAAAACGTATGGAGGTTATTTGTATGAGCTATCCCCACACTGGCAACGAAGTTTTCGTCAGCTTCTCGCTGTCCAACACCATGTTTTCTGGAATCGGCAAGGGCACTATCACCCGGGAGGAGGTCTCTGCCGACTACCTGAAAGACCTCTTCGGCAAATACGGCGTCATCGTCTCCGCCAAGCCGGAGCAGCGCAAGCTGCTGGAGCTGGTGAACTCCACCTATGACCTGGGCCTGGAGATCCCCGAGACCCTGAAGCTCTTCCAGCTGTCGGAGAAGAACCGCCGGGTGGTCATCATCTCCGTCCAGGGCCTCCGCCGCCACAACGGCTCCCTGCTGCCGGAGTACACAGAGGAGGAGTTCCAGGAGGCCACCTTCAGCTTCGTGAAGTACTACGTCCAGAGCCGCCATTATGACGATCTGGTGGCGGAGAATGAGAAACTGAAGAAGGACCTGAACGCGGAGATCGCCTGGCGCACCCGCGTCTCCGATATCTGATCTTTTCCCCCTACATGCAAGGCCGCCCAAACGGGCGGCCTTTTTCTGGTCCTGCGCGCGGGAGCTTCCCCTCTTTCCTTTTCCCCGGGTCTGTGATACACTGGACCTATCCAAGAATCAGGAGGGGCTGCCCATGAGACGCTGGCTTTCCTTGCTTTTCACCGCCCTGCTCCTGTTGGCGCTGCCCGCCTGCGGGTCTGCTCCTCAGGAGGAATCTGACAAAACCCCTGTCCAGGCGCCCATTCAGGAGAGCGAACCGGAGCCCACGCCGGAGGAGCTGGCCGCCCAGGAGGTGGAGGACCTGCTCTCCTCCCTGACCCTGGAGGAGCAGGTAGGCCAGCTGTTCTTCGTCCGGGTACCGGAGGCGGACGCCGTGGCCGATGTCAGCACCTATCATCTGGGCGGCTATATCCTCTTCGGCCGGGATACCCAGGACAAGACCGCGAACGATCTGATTCAGACCCTCTGCGGCTATCAGGACGCCGCGGACAGCGACACCGGCATCCCCCTGCTGATCGGCGTGGATGAGGAGGGCGGCACCGTGGTACGGGTCAGCTCCAACCCCCACCTGCGCGCCTCCAAGTTCTCCTCCCCCCAGCGGCTGTACGCCGCCGGCGGCATGGACGCCATCCTCCGGGAGACCCGGGAGAAGGACCGGCTCCTCGCCGCCCTGGGCTTTAACGTCAACCTGGCCCCTGTGGCGGACGTATCCACGGACTCCGGGGATTTCATCTACGACCGCACCCTCGGCCAGGACGCCTCCGCCACGGCGGACTATGTGTCCTCCGTAGTGGAGCAGATGACCGCGGACAACATGGGTAGTGTTCTAAAGCACTTCCCCGGCTATGGAAACAACGCGGACACCCATACCGGCATCGCCCTGGACCAGCGGCCCTACGAGACCTTTACCCAAAGCGATTTTCTCCCCTTCCAGGCGGGAGCGGCGTCCGGTCGGGGAAAGACCGCCGTGCTGGTCTCCCACAACATCGTGGCGTGCATGGACCCGGACCTGCCGGCGTCCCTCTCCCCTGCTGTCCATGACGTTTTGCGCCAGGAACTGGCCTTTACCGGCGTGGTCATGACGGACGACCTGGCCATGGAGGCGGTGTCCGCCTACGCGGAGGATGGCGCCGTGGCGGTGATGGCCCTGGAGGCGGGGAACGACCTGATCATCACCACGGACTACCGCACCCAGATCCCCAAGGTGATCGAAGCGGTGGAGAATGGCGCTCTGGACGCCTCCGTCATTGAGAACGCCTGCCGCCGGGTGCTGACCTGGAAACAGGAACTGGGTCTGATTCCCTCCGGGGCGTAGGGGCGACCTGTGGTCGCCTCTACGCCCTCGCCGCAACGCGGCACCTCTAATCTCCATACTATGGAAAGGACCCTCCCCCATGGAAACAGAAAAACTCTACTACCAAGCCCCCTATCTCACCACCTTCACTGCCCGGGTCCTCACCTGCGAGCCGGCCAAAACCGGCTTTTTGGTGACCCTGGACCGCACCGCCTTCTACCCGGAGGGCGGCGGGCAGCCGGCGGACCACGGCACGCTGGGCGGCGTCTTTGTCACGGATGTCCACGAAAGGGACGGCGTCATTTTCCACACCTGTGACGGCCCTGTGGAAGCCGGCTCCTCCGTGGAGGGCGCCATCGACTGGGCCAGGCGGTTTGACCACATGCAGCAGCACTCCGGGGAGCACATCTGCAGCGGCATGATCTGCGCCCGGTTCCACTGCGACAACGTGGGCTTCCACCTGGGCACGGACCTGGTGACCATCGACTTCAACGCGGACATCTCCTGGGAGGAGCTGCTGGAGATCGAGGCCCAGGCCAACCGCTACCTGTGGGAGGACCACCCGGTGGACATCCAGCTCCGCCGGGGCGCGGAGCTGGACGCGCTGGAGTACCGCAGCAAGAAGGCCCTGGAGGGGGACGTGCGGATCGTCACCTTCCCCGGCGCGGACTGCTGCGCCTGCTGCGGCACCCACGTGGCCCGCAGCGGGGAGATCGGCCTGGTGAAATTCCTCTCCTGCCAGAAGTTCCGGGAGGGCGTTCGGATCGAACTGCTATGCGGCGGGCGGGCCCTGGCCTATCTCTCCCGGACCTGGGAACAGAACCGTCTGGTGGCGCAAAGCCTCTCCGCCAAGCCGGAACAGACGTACAGCGCCGTGACGAAGCTTCAGGGCCAGCTGTCCGACGCCGCCTTCCGGGCCGCCCGGCTGGAGGAGTCCGCCTTCTCCGCCCTGGCAGCAGAATACGCGGGGGCCGGTGATGTTCTGCTCTTCCAGCCCCCCATGCCGCCCGACAGTGTCCGGCGGCTGGCGGACACCGTGGCGAAAACCAGCGGCGCTCTGGCGGCGGTCTTTGCCGGCCAGGAGGGCAGATACAACTACGCCCTGGTCCGCTCTGACGGCGCGGACATCTCCCCCCTGGTGAAGTCCATGAACGCGGCCCTCCACGGCAAGGGCGGCGGGCGGAACGGCTTCGCCCAGGGCAGCGTGGCTGCCCGCCGGGAGGACATCGAAACCTTTTTCAGAAAGTGAGGCCCGCCATGCAGTATCTCTGGATCAACTATCTGTCCCATGAGGAGGACGACCCCACGGAGTCCTATGTGGAGCTAGACGAGAACCGCCTGGAGCGGCGGCGCATGGATTTCTACGACAACGGCATGGGCTTTGCCTACGGCGGGTTCTTCGGCGGGGAGGCCGTGCTGTCCAAGGTTCCCTACCCCGACCCGGTCCATACCCTGAACCGCGTGGGGGAGCTGGAGGTCCGAACCATCTCCGCCCGAGACTTTGAGTCCCTCTGGGGCCGGATGCCGGAGCGGCCCACCGGCTTCCTGGAGGCCAGCTTCTTCTGAGCTTCCCCAACAAAATCGCAGCCGGGACCCTGGAAGCATCCGGGTCCCGGCTGTGATTTTATCCATATTGGAAGTGGGTGCCGTAATAGTACTCCAGACTCCGGTAGGTCTCCAGCAGGGCCTGCCCCTCCGGGTCCAGCTCCGCTGTCAGCTCCCCGTTCCGAAGATAGCGGTCCACGGTGGTCAGCACGGGGATCTCCCGCCAGATGTCCGTGGTGGCCTGGGCCCAGGCGTCCCCCTCCCAGCCCACGTAGTCGAAGAGCAGGTTCATCAAAAAGCAGGAGGACACGTCCGGCCCCTCCCCCAGGAAGTCCTGCCCCAGGACCTCCTTGGCGGCGTCGTTGGCCCAGATCAGGTAGCGGGTGCCGTAGTAATTGTAGAACCCCTCCTGGGTGGAGGTGTCCAGGTTCACGCCCAGCTCCAGGTAGGCGGAGTTGTTGTAGCCCAGCCAGGGCTTGTGGTCCCCGTAGACCACCAGCACCACCGGCCGCTCCTCCTCCCGGAACTGGTCCACCAGGGCGGAGAGCTGCTCCGCCGTGTCGGAGACGGAACCCAGGTAGTTATCCACAATGTTGGCGGTCTCCGTGGAATACCGGCCGTCGGTGTAGTGCTCCCCCCGCCAGACGCTCTCGGTATCATAGGGGCCGTGGCCCTGATACGTGACGTTGAAGGAGAAGTAGGGCTTCCCCTCCCCGTCCCGGTTGGCGGCATAGAGGTTGAAGATCTCCGGGAACAGGATGCTGTCCGGCGCGATGGCGTCGGGGGACAGCTCCTGGTAGTGGTTCTCCAGGAAGTAGTAGGTGAGAATCCCCAGGTAGGCGTTCACGTTCCGCCGGTTGTAGAACCAGTCGTAGCTGGGGTGGCTCCCCTCCACAGCGTAGCCCTGGCTGCCGAAATACCAGCCGTAGGAGTTCGTGTTAGTTCGGAAATTCCACAGGTCCGCGTAGCCGGTGAGGAAGGCCCGCTCCGTGTCCACCGTGCCGCCGGCAAAGATGTTGGTGATCAGGTCGCCGGTGTAGCTCTCCGCCTCCAGGGCGTGGTAGTCGGCGTAGGCGCTCTCCCAGTCGATGCCCTCCACGTTTTCAAACCGGGAGAAGTCCGCGAAGGCCTCCAGTTGGATTGTGATCAGGTCCACCTGCTGCCCCTCCGGGATGTCCGCCCCGGTGTAGGAGTGCAGGAGGTCCTCCGTGGCCGCCTCGTCATAGCCCTCCGGGGGCTCCACACTGTCCACGGTGATGCTGTGGAGGAAGGGATAGAGGAACCCCTTGGAGATATACAGCTGCGTGGAGGACCAGCGGTTGATATAGTCAAAGTTCTGAGTGCCGTTGTCGTAGAGGTCGTCGTCCGCGTACACCCCGGCCACGGCCACGCAGCAGACCACCCCGGCGGCCCCCAGGCCCAGCCGGACCTGCCAGCGGGGAACGCCCCGCACTAGGAACTTCAAAAACAGCGTCCCCGCCACGATGCACAGCAGTCCGAACCAGATCCGCTTGTCCGGCGACAGGTCGTAGTTGGCGTTCTGGGTAATGGCCCCGGCCTCTCGGATATACTTGATGTCCTCAAACATCAGGGGGTCGTCCCGGCATCGGAGCAGGTAGTAGTTGGCCAGGGACAGCCCCCACACCACCACGGACGACACCAGGAACGCCGCCCACGGCCGGCCGATCAGGCCGTACAGGATCAACAGCAGCAGCAGAACCGGCAGGATGTTCAGCACCGCGATGAGAGGATGCTCAAAATAGCTCTTCATCAGCGCCTTGGCATAGGTGCCGTAGGCGAAGAGCAGGGACAGCACCCCCAGGCAGATCCCCGCCAGCAGCAGGACCCCTCCGTTCCAGGTCCAGAACAGAACCTTCCGCCGGGGGTTCAGCCCCGCGGAAGAGGTGCCGAACAGCCAAAAATCTTTCAACATCCATCCTCCTTTACAGATCAGGCAGGGGGCGGGCAATCGCCCGCCCTTCAGCTTGCTGTATACAGCAAGCTGAGCAAGTTACCAGAATTTAGCTGAAATTCTGGTAACTTTTGATTTCAATGGTGCAGGGCACCCTTCCTGGGTTCCCCGCACACACCCCTCCTTCCCGGAATCCTCATATTCCGGATAAAAACGATATGACGATAGGCTGAGGGGGCGGGCAATCGCCCGCCCCCTCCTGTCCGTTTGATCAATACGCCAGCTTTTCCATGAGATAGCTCTTCAGCTGGTCGATGGGCAATCGCACCTGCGCTCCCACATCAGCGTCCCGCTGATGCGGGGCCCCAAGGCATCCCAATCCTCAGGCAAAATGAATTTGCCTTCCGGCGAGATTTTGCCTGCGGCAAAATGCTCGGACGCCGCGCCGCGGCGCGCATGGAGCAGGCAGGGCAGAACTGCTTAATACGCCAGCTTCTCCGCCAGATAGCTCTTCAGCTGATCGATGGGCAGCCGCACCTGCTCCATGGTGTCCCGGTCCCGGATGGTGACGCAGTTGTCACCGGCCTTGTCCCCGTCGCCCACCGTGTCAAAGTCCACGGTGATGCAGTAGGGCGTACCGATCTCGTCCTCCCGGCGGTAGCGCTTGCCGATGGAGCCGGTGTCATCGAAGTCCACCATCCAGTCCTTGGAGAGCTCCATCTGGATCTCCCGGGCCTTGTCGGAGAGCTTCTTGGAAAGGGGCAGCACCGCCGCCTTGAAGGGGGCGATGGCGGGATGGAAGCGCAGGACCGTGCGGACGTCGTTCTTCTCCGCGTCCACGACCTCCTCATCATAGGCCTCCACCAGCAGGGCCAGGGCCATCCGGTCCGCACCCAGGGAGGGCTCAATGACATAGGGGATATAGTGCTCGTTCTGCTCCTGGTCGAAGTAGGTCAGGTCCTGCTTGGAGAACTCCTGATGCTGCTTCAGGTCGTAGTCGGTGCGGTCCGCCACGCCCCAGAGTTCGCCCCAGCCAAAGGGGAAGAGATACTCAAAGTCTGTGGTGGCCTTGGAGTAGAAGCACAGCTCCTCCGGGCTGTGGTCCCGGAGCCGCAGGTTTTCGTCTTTCATGTTCAGGCCCATGAGCCAATCGTGGCAGTAGGTCCGCCAGTACTGGAACCACTCCAGGTCCGTGCCGGGCTTGCAGAAGAACTCCAGTTCCATCTGCTCGAACTCCCGGGTGCGGAACGTAAAGTTGCCGGGGGTGATCTCGTTGCGGAAGCTCTTGCCCACCTGGCACACGCCAAAGGGCAGCTTCCGGCGGGTGGTGCGCTGGACGTTCAGGAAGTTCACAAAGATGCCCTGGGCGGTCTCCGGCCGCAGATACACGGTGTTCTTGGCGTCCTCGGTGACGCCCTGGAAGGTCTTGAACATCAGGTTGAACTGGCGGATGTCCGTCCAGTTGTGCTTGCCGCAGGTGGGGCAGGGAATCTGATGCTCCGCGATGAACGCCGCCATCTCCTGCTGGGAGAACGCGTCAATGGGCTTGGGCAGCTGGACGCCGTTTTCCTCACACCAGTTCTCGATCAGCTGGTCCGCCCGGAAGCGCTCCTTGCACTCCTTGCAGTCCATGAGGGGGTCGGAAAAGCCCCCCAGGTGGCCGGAGGCCACCCAGGTCTGGGGATTCATCAAAATGGCGGCGTCCAGGCCCACGTTATAGGGGTTCTCCTGGACGAACTTCTTCCACCAGGCCTTCTTGACGTTGTTCTTCATCTCCACGCCCAGGGGACCGTAGTCCCAGGTGTTGGCGAGGCCGCCGTAGATTTCGCTGCCGGGGAAGATGAATCCCCGGCCCTTGCACAGGGCCACGATTTTTTCCATGGATTTCTCGGTGTTCTTCATGTTTCTGTCTCCTTTTCCCAAATTGGCTCAGGACGAGGATAAAAAAACGCCCCGGGCCGGCTCACGGCTCAGGGCGAGTTGCAAACCCGCGGTTCCACCTGAATTCGTATCTGGCTGATACGCACTCTTACCCGGTAACGGCGGGGACCGGCGGCACATTTCCGCGCCGCAGCTCCAGGGCGCCTTCTCCCCCTCCTCCGCCCGGGCTTGCACCGACCGCCCGCTCTCTGCGCCGGAGTTTCGGGGAATACTCTTCCCTCTCATTGCTTTTGATAGGAGGTACTGTACCACGTTTTCCCCGGAATGTCAAGGCTGTTCCTCCCCCATGGGAACAGGAGCCGGTCCCAAAGGGGACCGGCTCCTCGGTCTTTACTGCTTCTCCCGGTCGTAGGCCACCACCACCCGGCGGTTGGGCTCCGTTCCAGTGGAGTAGGTGGTCACGTGGGCCATGTCCTGCAGCGCCACATGGATCACATGGCGCTCATAGGCGTTCATGGGCTCCAGGGTGAAATTCCGGCGGTAGCGGACCGTCTTGGCAGCGGTCTTTCGGGCCAGATTCTGCAAGCTCTGTTCCCGCTTGCTCCGGTAGCCCTCGGCGTCCAGCTGGACCCGGACCCGGCCGCCGGTGCGGTTCACGGCGTAGCTGGTCAGCTGCTGGATGGCATCCAGGGTCTCCCCCCGGCGGCCGATCAGGGCGCCCATGTGCTCGCCCTCCAGGATGACCTTGTAGCGGCCTTTCTCCGGCTGGTACACCTTGATGACCGCGGAGGCGTCCATCTGCTCCAGCAGGCCGGTGAGGAATTTCCGAATGGCCTGGGCCTTCTCGTCGTCCACTTCCTCCCCCAGGTCCTGGACCGGGGCGGGCTCTGCCGCCGGCTTTCCTGCCGGTTCCTCCGTTTTCTCCGCCTTTTTGGGTTTGCGCTCCGCCCTCTCCGGCTTGGGTTCCGATTTTTTCTCCGGTTTCCGCTCCGGCTTGGACTCCGCCGGCTTCTCAGCTCTCTCCGGCTTCTGCTCCTCTTGGACGGGGGCGGCCTCTTCCTCCTCCGGGCCGTAGTAGACCCGGACCTTGGCCGGGCAGCTGCCCAGGCCCAGGAAGCCCGCCTTCGCCCGCTCCAGAATCTCCACGGACACGTCGTCCCGATCCATGGACAACTGGGCCAGCGCGGCGCTGATGGCCTCGTCCTCCGTCTTGCCCGTCACGTCAATATACTGTCTCATAACGGTCCTCACTCTTCCTTGTCATAGCGGTCCTCGCGATAGGCCCGCCCTCTGGCGTAGGGGCGGTTCCCCACCCGGCCCGCCTCGGTGGTGCTGGTCTTGGCCTTGGCGGCTTTCGCGGCCTTGGCCGCCTTGGCGGCACGCTGCTTTTCCTTCAGCGTCTGCTTCTTCTCCTGCTGCTGGCGCTGCTCCTCCTGCTGGCGGCGGCCCTCCTCTATGCGGCGTTTGCGGTCCGCCTCCCGGGCTTCAAATTTGGCGTTCTCCTCGTCCTCCATGCGCTTTTTGAAGAACTTGTTCATAATCAGTTCCTGCAGCAGAGAGAACGTGCTCTGGGCAATCCAGTACACACCCAGGGCGGCGGGCATCAGGAAAGCAATGTACACGGAGAACAGGGGCATCATGTACATCATCATCTTGGTGGAGCCCGCGGCAGCGCCCTGCTG
>CAJFNE010000071.1 GCA_904393855.1 uncultured Oscillibacter sp.
CGGAAGCGGCCGTCGGTGGAGTCGTTCAGCCAGCCCTGGGCCGTCATCTCCGCCACGGCACCCACGGCATAGTCGGAGATGTTGGCCGCGTCCGTATAGGGAAGCGTGGTGGTGGTCGCCTCAATCTGGAAAGCCCGGGCGATCATGGTCACCGCCTGCTGGCGGGTAATGCTGTCCGACGCCAGGGCCTTACCGTTGTTGCCCAGATACACGCCGGCGGCGTTCAGCTTCAGGATTTCCTCCTCCCAGTAGCTTCCTACCAGGTCGGAGAATGTCTCCGCCGGTGAGATGCTCTGGAACCGCAGGAAGCGGTCCAGGATTCCAGCGAAAGCGCCCCGGGTGATGGAGTTATCCGGCCGGAAAGTTCCATCCTCATAGCCCTGGATGATGCCGTACTCCTGGCTCCACTTGTTGATGGCGCTCTCCGCCCAGTGGCCCGTGGTATCCGTGAAGGCCGCCTGAGCCGGAAGTGCCATGGTCCCCACTGCAAGCGCCAGTGTCAGCAGCGCCGCAGCCATCCGTTTTTTCCTCATAATCCGCTTCCTTTCCCGCTTTTTCGACAATCTGCACCGGAAAAAGGTCCCGGCGCGAGAGCGCGGGGACCTTTTGCAATTTGGTTTACATATTATCACAGGGCTGCTGTCCTGTCAATGTCCAGCACATAGAAAGCCGCTTTTTTCCAGGATTTTTGCAGGGCCGGACTCCCCGACCAGCGCAGGTGGTCCCCAAAAGCATGGAGACGCCTGCCCCGCGTCCCCCTTCAGACAAATCCCAGCAGACGCAGCAGATACAGCCAAGCGGTGAACGTGAAGGCGCTGCAGAGGGTGGTCATCATCACCACGCCGGCGGAGAGGGTCCCGTCGTGGCCCATGCTGCGGGCCATGGTAAAGCTGCTGACCGTGGTGGGCGAGGCCAGCATCACCAGGATGGTCACCAGCAGCTCGCCCCGGTAGCCCAGGAGGACCGCCGCCGGCAGGAACGCCGCCGCGAAGAGCACCAGCTTGAAGAGGGTGCACACCAGAGTGGGCCGCCACAGCGCCACCGCCTTCTTCAGGTCGATACTGGCACCCAGGGCCAGAAGTCCCAGCGGCGTGGAGGTGGCGCCCAGGTTGGACACCGCCTTGCCCAGCATACCGGGCATGGGGATCTCCAGCAGAGACCAGACGACCCCCGCCGCGATCGCCAGGATGATGGGATTTTTCGCGATGCCCCACAGAGCACGGCCCAAGGTCTTGCGGTCCAGGCGGCCCCCCTCCGGGGAGAGCAGCGTCAGCAGCAGCACCGCCGCCACATTGTACAGCGGCACCGAGCCGATGATGATCAGGGCCAGAGGGCCGTTATGGCCGTAGATGTTCTGCATGAGGGCGGCCCCCAGCAGCGCCTGGCTGCTGCGGTAGCCGGCCTGGATGAACTCCGCCCGCAGCGGCTTCTTCTGGGTCAGGGACGCCAGCATGGTGATCAGAATGGAGAGGGCCGTCACCATCAGGCAGAACAGCACCGCCCCGCCGTCCCAGACCTCCTGGAAGTCCGCGGTGATCAGGCTCTCAAAGATCTGGACCGGCAGGGCCAGCTGAAAGACAAAGGTATTCAGGTTGTCGGCAAACTCCGTGCTCAGCAGCCGGGTCCTCCCGTGGAGCAGATACCCCAGCACCATCAGCAGGAACACCGGCACCGTGGCATTGAGACTGAAAATCAGGTTGTCCGTATGGAATGCCTCCCCGTCAAAGCAGTCCAACCCCGGAGGGCCGTCCGGGAAAACATTATAGACAGTTTCCGCCGTTTCGTCAAGAAACCGTTAAGGCTCCGAAAAAAAGCGCAAGGGCCCGCCGCCCCGGTTTCCGCTCACGCAATCTCTTTTTGCAGGGTCTGGCAGGCCGGAACACCGTCCCGCAGCAGCGTCTCCGAGCGGAAGGCCGCCAACGCCAGCCCAATGAGGGCGCAGTCCGCCACGCTGTGGAGATTCCCCGTCACCAACGGCAGCTGGGCGGTGAAAGCCACGAACCCCAGATTCAGTGCCACCGCGAAGACGGACTGCATCGCCAGCGTCCCCACCGCCGCCAGGGCCAGCAGCTTTCCACTCTGACTTCTCTGGCAGGCGCACCGCTGCAGCATCCACAGAAGCAGCGCCGCCAGCACCGCCAGCAGGAGCAGATAAGGAAGCCACCCCAGCTTGTAGATCATGGTGGTAGGTAGAAAGTCGTGGTTCCACTCCGGCAGCATCATCTCCGGAGGAAACTCCATACCCTGGATCGCACGGGTCTGGAGGGCAAAGCTTCCCTCCCCCACCGGCCGGGATGCCTCCAGCACCTGTCGGACCATAACGGCCTGAAAGCCCTTGCCCATCGGGTCTGTCTCCGGGTGGAGAAGAATCTCGAGACGGCTGTTCCCGGATCCGCCGAAAATCTTCCACACCAGGCCCAGGGTCAGAACGGCCCCCAGGCCGCCCACCGCCGCCAGGGCCTGCCGCCGGGGCACGGTGAACCAGTCCATCTGGATGGCCAGCGCCAGCGATAGAAAACCGACCGCCCCCAGCAGGAGCAGCCCCAGGCTGAACGGGGCCAGCATGCAGACCGCCGCCAGGGGAACCCCTCCTCCCACGGCGGCCAGCAGCCCCCGCCAGCCCTTCCCCCGGCAGTCATACAGCCACAGGGCGTAGACCGCCGGATACAGCAGGGCCACATACCGGGTGAAATAGGAGGCGTTGTTGACCCTGGGCAAAAAGCACAAACACAGCATCCCCAGCGCCACAGCCCCGATGTATACCCACTTTGCCCAGCGCAGCAGGCGGGAGACATCCAGGAAGTAGACCCCCAGCAGCACGGCGGCCCCCGCCGCTGCCGAGAGCGCGCAGCGGAACGGGTCCAGGTCCTCACCCCAGGGCGACCCCGCCCGGGTGAGGGCGTACCGCAGCCAGCCACCAAACAGCAGCAGCGCCAGCGTCAAGGCCACTAGTCCCCACTGGGGCTTTGGCCGGTGGAGCCGGTCCAGATCCGCGCCCACGGACACCGGGTCTCCCATCTCCTCCACCGCCAGCCGTTCCGCCTCCTCCAGGGAGCAGCCCGCCTCCTGGAATTCGTTCCGCTGGTCCTCCAGGTGGGCCTCCAGCTCCCGGGACGCCGCCGGCCGGGCCCGCTTCCAGCGGATCTGGGCCGTCACCGCGTCCAGATAGTCCCGGATGTTCTCAGGTCCCGGCACAGCAGGCACCTCCCTCCAGCACACGGCGCACAGCGGCGGCATAGCTGCGCCACGCCGCCTCCTTCTCCCCCAGGGCCGCTCTCCCCTGCTCCGTCAGGTGATAGTACCGTCGGGGCTTTCCGGCGGAGGCCTCCCGCTCATAGGCGGTGACCCAGCCCCTCTCCTCCAGGGAGTGGAGTAAGGGGTACAGCGTCCCCGCCTTCAGGTGGAACGCATCCTCCGACCGCTCTTTCAGCTCACTGGTCATCTGGTAGCCGTACTTATCCCCGTCCTCCAGCAGCTTTAAAACCAGCATCGCCATGCTGCCGCTGACCAGGCTCTTATCCGCTTCCATACAGCGCCTCCCTATTATATAGATTTCCGATATATTCAGCGAGACCATTATATATCGGCAATCTACTTATGTCAAGTAAAAAACCGCCCGGACCGCTTGGTCCGGGCGGCAAAGCTCATTCCACCGTCACGCTCTTGGCCAGGTTCCGGGGCTTGTCGATGTCACAGCCCCGCTGGAGGGCCACATAGTAGGCGAACAGCTGCAGGGGGATCACCCCCAGGGAGGGCTGCAGGATCGGGTGGGTGTCCGGCACCGCCACCACGGAGTCGGCGTTCTTCTCCATCCTTTCCCGGCAGGACTCCGTGGTGACAGCCAGCACCTCGGCGCCCCGGGCCTTCACCTCTACCACGTTGCTCATGGCCTTGTCGAAGAGGGCTGTGTAGAGCCCCAGGGCCACCACCAGCGTCCCCGGCTCGATGAGGGAGATGGTGCCGTGCTTCAGCTCGCCGGAGGCGTAGGCCTCCGAGTGGATATAGCTGATCTCCTTGAGCTTCAGGGAACCCTCCATGCCCAGGGCGTAGTCCAGATTCCGGCCAATGAAGAAGATGGAGTCGTGATTGAAGTACCGGGAAGCAAAGTATTGCAGCTTCTCCACGTGCTCCAGCACCTGCCTCATCTGCTCCGGCAGGGCCTCCGCCGCCGCCAGGATGGCGTCATACTCCTCCCGCGCCACGGTGCCTAGCAGGTCCGCCAGGTATAACCCCACCAGGTCCATGAGCACCAGCTGGGTGGAGTAGGCCTTGGTGGTGGCCACGGCGATCTCCGGCCCCGCCCAGGTGTAGAGCACGTCGTCCGCCTCCCGGGCGATGGAGCTGCCCACCACATTGACGATGGCCAGGGTCCGGCCGCCCCGGCGTTTGGCCTCCCGCATGGCGGCCATGGTGTCCAACGTCTCGCCGGACTGGCTGATAACGATCACCAGGGTGTCCTCGTCCACCAGCGGGTCGCTGTAGCGGAACTCCGACGCCAGGCACACCTCCACCGGCCGCCGCAGCAGCCGCTCCCAGTTGTACTTGCTGATCATGCCCACGTGGTAGCTAGAGCCGCAGGCGATGATGAAGATGCGGGAGAACCGCCGGGCCTCCTCCGCCGTCAGGTGCAGGTCGTCCAGCACCACCCGGCCCTCCCGGATGCGGGGGGAGATGGTCTTGCGGACGGCCTCGGGCTGTTCCAGGATCTCCTTGAACATGAAGTGGGGGTATCCCCCCTTCTCCGCGGCGGACACGTCCCAGTCCACCACGCTGTGAGCCTTCTCCACCGGGGACATCTCGTCGTCGAACACGTCGATGGACTCCGGCGTGATGACGGCGATCTCCCCGTCGTCCATGTAGGCCACGTCCCGGGTATACTTGATGATGGCCGTCACGTCCGAGGCGATGAAGTTTCCGTGCTCCCCATAGCCCAGAATCAGCGGGCTGTCCTTCCGGGCGGCGATCAGGGCGTTGGGATAGTCGGAGCAGATGATGCCGAAGGCATAGGAGCCCTCGATCCGCCGCAGGCAGCGGCCCACGGCCTCCAGCATGCTGCCGCACTCGTTGTAGTGGAACTCCAGCAGCTGGGCCACCACCTCCGAGTCCGTGTCGGAGACGAAAGTGACCCCTTGGCGCTGGAGGTGCTCCTTGAGCTCCAGGTAGTTCTCGATGATGCCGTTGTGGACCAGGGCGATCCGCCCGTTCTCACTGACGTGGGGGTGGGCGTTGATGTCGTTGGGCTCCCCGTGGGTAGCCCAGCGGGTGTGGCCGATGCCCAGAGTCCCCTCCAGGTCCGCACCGCCGTGGGTCATGTCCGCGAGCGCCTGCAGCCGGCCCTTGGTCTTTTTCACCTGCAGCCCCGCCGTCTCCGAGCGCACCGCGACGCCCGCGGAGTCATAGCCCCGGTACTCCATGCGTTCCAGTCCGTCCAGCAAAATGGGGGCCGCCTGCTCGCGGCCCGCGTATCCGATAATTCCGCACATAGGTATAAAAAATCCTCCTGAATCCATGCAATGGTATGTTTTGGGTATCAAAAGGACAAATGCGCAGTCATTTGCCGCTTTTTCCGCGGTCACAGCCTCTCTGTTCTGCGGTCGCCCGCATATTTGTCAGCTGTGTCACACGCCCGCGGGCGCGGAGGAGCATCCGCCGAAACCTTCGATTCTCTCCTCTCCTCGTCGTCCCGCGGCGGCGGATGCCGGCGCGGGCACATGGCGCTTGTGCTGGGATGACCCCAGAAGTCCTCCTTTCCCTCTGCGATTTAAAATCAATCTATGATAAAACTCCTCTGGGAGCATTATCCACGTATGTTTTCCCGGCGGCGGCAGACGCTATCGCCGGAGGGATGCTAGCCATGATGACCGCTTTCGCCCGTACCTTGATTCTCTACTTCCTCATTATTCTGGGCATGCGCCTGATGGGAAAACGTCAAATTGCCGAGCTGGAACCCAGCGAACTGGTGATGACCATGATGATCTCCGACCTGGCCGCCGTCCCTATGCAGGACTTCGGAATTCCTCTTTTAGCCGGAGTGATCCCCATCGTGATGCTGCTGGCCCTGTCGATGCTGTTAAGCCAGATGTCCCTGTACAACCTCCGCTTCCGGGAGCTGACCTGCGGCACCCCCGCCGTGCTGATCCGTAACGGGGTTCTGCAGCAAGCGGCCATGCGGAAGAACCGCTACACCCTGGACGAGCTGCTGGAGGAGCTGCGGGAACAGGGCATTGCCAGCGTGTCGGAGGTAAAGTACGCCGTTCTGGAGAACTCCGGCCAGCTGTCGGTGCTGCCGTGGACCCGCTGCAAGCCCCCCACCGCCCAGGCTCTGGGGCTGGAGCTGGAGGATGACGTGACCCTGCCGGTGGTCCTCATCAATGATGGCCGGGTCCTGCGGCGCCAATTGACCGCCTGCGGCCGGGACGAGCACTGGCTGCAAAAAATCCTGAAGCAGGAGGGGCTCACCTCTCCCCGGCAGGTCTTTCTGCTGACCCTGGATGAGCAGGGACAGACCGTCTGTGTCAAGAAGGAGGAGCCCGCATGAAGAAAGCCCTGCTGCCGCCCCTGGCGGTGCTGGCCGCCGTCTTTTCCTTTGCCCTGTGGAATAGCTCCGCCATGGAGACCCACACCACCCGCTGGCAGGGCCAGCTGTGCCAGGCGGAGACCCTGGCGGAGAGCGGCGACTGGGCCGGAGCGGAGTCCGCTCTGCGCACAAGCTATGATGACTGGTCCCGGCACCAGACCTATCTCCACGTTGTTCTGGAGCACGCTGCTGTGGATGACGCCGAGGCCATGTACCGCCGGGCGGCCGCCTTTGCCGAGTCCCAGGAGCCCAACGAATTCCAGGCGGAGATCGCGGACCTGTCGGACCAGCTGGGGCTGCTGGCGGAAATGGAACAATTCAGCGTCCAGAACGTATTGTAAAGCAAAAATACTTGATTGTTATTTTTCGGCAAGGAGCTTGTTCAGCTCGGCCATGAAGGTGTCGATGTCCTTGAACTGCCGGTACACGGAGGCAAACCGCACGTAGGCCACCTGGTCCACGGACCGTAGCTTCTCCATCACCCGCTCGCCGATGCTCTCGGTGCTGATCTCCCGGTCCATGGAGTTCTGGAGATCCTGCTCGATCTCGTCGGCGATCTTCTCCAGTTCCGCCAGGGGCACCGGACGCTTCTCGCAGGCCCGGATCATGCCGCCCAGGATCTTCTGCTTGTCAAAGCTCTGGCGGCTGCCGTCCTTCTTGATCACCACCATGGGCAAGCTCTCCACCGTCTCATAGGTGGTGAACCGCTTGCCGCAGGAGAGGCACTCCCGCCGCCGCCGGATGCTGGTGCCCTCGTCCGCCGGACGGGAGTCGATGACCTTGCTCTCACTGTAGCTGCAATAGGGACATTTCATAGTACAAACGGCCCTCCCTTGTTCTCTTTCTGCTCGGCCCCATAGGGCCGAATTTAATTTATTATACCATAGCACCACAAAATATGGTATCCCTATTTTCCTTTTTTCCGTCCTTTTCTGAAAAGAGAAGGACCACAAGATTTTCGCGCGTTCTGTACCCCGGCAGGCATCTCAGTCCGGCGGCTCGGCAACCTAGCCAGGCAGTCCCGGACAGCCCCCCGAAGAGGTGCATCCTCCGCCCCAACACACTCTCCACTCTTCACTTTTCACTCTTATCTCCTATCTTCTATCTCTCATCTTTTATCTTATATCTCTTATCTCTTATCTTTGATCTTCCACAAGCACCGGCTGCTCCTGCCGATCCAAGCGGTAGATGACGTACCATCCCTCCCCCAGACGGCGGACCCGGGCCAGGCAGAACATGGGTGCCAGAGGGAAAGGCTTCGCCGGGTCATAGGGCAGGGCCAGCTCCCGGCCGCCCGTCCAGGTCCGGGTCAGGGCGCCCTGGACCCTCCGCAGGCTCCGCCGCAGCCAGGGAGACCGGAAGAGGTGATCTGGTGTTGACGCCGACTCCCAATCGCCGCCGTCCTCCACAGCCGGGCGGACCTCCCCCCGGAGCAGCGGGCCCAGCGGCTGCGTCATGCGGCCGGAGAACCGGCGGCAGATGGAGGCCTCCGCCCCCTCCGGCTCCAGTACCCCCAGGCGCAGCTCTCCCCGCTCTCCCACCGCCCAGGCGCACCAGAGCCCCTCGCCGGGCAGGCGGCAGCGGGCGGCGAAACGGGTGTAGAGGGACTCCCGCTCACAGGCCAGCTCCCCCACGGATTTTCCCATCCACAGCAGCGGAAACTTGTCCATGCCCCCTGCACCTCCCCATCTAAGAAAAAGCCGTCTGTGCATTCCTATGCGCAGACGGCTTGAGATATGTACCCTCAGGCGATGGAGTAGCTGCCCCGCACCAGCAGCTTCGTGGTGGCGGCGGTAGCCTGGACGCCCCGGCCCTCGATGGTCATCATGTACAGATGGTTCTGCACCAGGGAACCGCCGTTGTTCAGAGTCCCGGCGGTGGTCTCGTCAATCAGCCCCGGCGTGGAGGGGGACACGCAGGTTGCGCTTCCCACCCGCAGCATCACCTCGCAGCCCACGTCTCCCGTGAGGACCTGTCCATTACTCAAGGTCACCACGGTGAAGGTGACGGCGGTGGACGTTCCAGTCCCCACAGTCTGTCCGCCCAGCTGCTGGACGATCTGGCTGTTCCGGGCGGCGATCTTCTGATCCACCTGCTCCAGGATATCCCCCAGGAACGTGTCGTTCAGGTAGCTCAGCGTCACCAGAGGATCGTCGCTGTCCCCCGCGGCGGCCCCGGCCACCGTGACCGTGGCGTTCAGCAGCACGCTGAGGAGCACCAGCACGATTGCCCGCAGTACCCATCGGTTCTTCTTCATATATGTACCTCCACATCTTTTGTATCCGGGTCCCTCCGGGAAGTCCTTTCCCCAGAGGGACCCGCTGTCAGACCGCTCCGCCGCTTTTGCGGCGCGGGGCTTGCGCCCCAGTCGCCACAGCCGCCTCCGTCCAAATCCGTCCTCCGTCAGACCTCCCGGTCCCGAGGCAGGCCGAAGCTCACCGCA
>CAJFNE010000072.1 GCA_904393855.1 uncultured Oscillibacter sp.
AGCGAGGGCAAGGAGGGCAAGGGCCTCTTCCCCGCCAGCGTGGACTTCACCGCCGACCTCCACTCCATGGGTCAGTATATCCAGGAGGGCCGCCGGCTCATGCTGGAGACCGTGGTGCGGCTGGGGGCCTCCAACCGGCAGGTGTCCGTTCCCCGGGACGAGGCCGACGGCGACGGCCTGAACTTCCTGGCCGGGGAATCCATGGACTTCATCCGGGACCGGGCCATGGAGGGCACCCTGCTGGCCCACACGGAGGGCGGCGTGCCCAACCTGATCGTGGACGCCGATGCCAAGACCCCCCGGGCTCTGGGCCAGCTGATCTACTTCTTCGAGTACGCCTGCGGCCTGTCCGGCTATCTGCTGGGGGTGAACCCCTTCGACCAGCCCGGCGTGGAGGCCTATAAGAAGAACATGTTCGCTCTCCTGGGCAAGCCGGGGTATGAGGAGCGCAAAGCGGAGCTGGAGGCCAAGCTGCATAAGTAACGCCGGGCGTCCGGCAAGGAAGCCCGCCCAGCCGCCGCGCGTGCGGCGCACGAGCGTTTTGCCCCAGGCAGAACCTCGAACCTGGCGGAATTCACTTCCGGCAGGTTGGTAAAATCACGGGGACCGCACGCCGGGGCATGAGGAGCGGAAAGCCGGGTTGAAGGTCGGGCTGAACGAATAAGCGAGAGGGAGCGGCCCGCGGCCGCTCCCTCTCCTTTTGTGAATAAATCTAAAATCCGCCCTTTTAGTCATTGTTTTTTTCCGCAGGTTGTGCTATCCTAAAGACAACAACTGGACACCCCAAATCTGTGACAGGAGTGATATAATATGGTTAGACTGATTATGGGAGCCAAGGGCTCCGGAAAGACCAAGCAGCTCATTGAGATGATCAACAACGCGGCAAAGGACGAGCCCGGCAACGTGGTCTGCATCGAGGCCAACCGGAACATGACCTACGATATCCACTATCATATCCGGCTGATTGACGCGCAGGAATACATGCTGAACAACTACGATTCTTTCCGCGGCTTCATCAGCGGCCTGTATGCGGGCAACTACGATATCTCCCACGTGTTCATCGACAGCCTGTGCCGGATCATCGGCCGGGATGTGGACCGGGAGACCGAGGATTTCCTGAACTGGCTGGACGCCTTTGGCGAGCGCAATAACATCAAATTCACCGTCACCATCAGCGCGGACCTCTCCGCCGCCACCGATGGGATGAAGCGGTATCTGTAAATCGGATCTAGCAAGCCCCCTCCAAATGGAGGGGGCTTGCTTTACGCAGGATCAGACAGGCGGGCGCTCCCGGCGGGTCCATCCCGATCAGGAAACGGAGGCAATGCACGAACTTACATGCGGCAGCCCGGGTTACTAGAAACCGGCGTGCAATTTGAATCTGTGTATGATGCGGCAAGGCTTTTTACGCGAATGTACGCGCAGAAAATGGAAAATTATAGAATAGGTATGCACAATTCGCAAAAATGCTCGTCCACCAGCCTTTTCTGATAGCGCTCCATGACGGGCCTGCTCTCATCCGGCAAATACCCCAATTCCTTCCATTCGGAAAAAAACATCTGCCATGCGGTTTGTACCGCGTCTGCCGTATGGGGGATTTGGAAAACCAAATAATTTCCACCTGCCAGCTCTCTGCATCTGACTGGACCCGGCACAGATTCCTGGTCTGGAGGCCGATGGATGCAGACATCGTAGCGGCAACGGCAGGGTTCCACTTTTTCAGGGTCATCCATGGGGATCGCGTAGATGACCGTATCTTCATGACAGAGGTCGTTCTCGTTCACCCACTTCTTAAAGGTTTCCATCAGCGCATGATTTCCAGCGCCATATTCGCCCGTTCTCCGCATGTAAAAAACCGTGTAGGGCGGTATTTTTTCCTGCGTCGCGCTCACGTAAAAGTTCAACTTGATTCCTCCCGTCCGTCCAGTACATCGATGTCCGCAGAAATGGTACCCCGCATTAAAAGGATTTTCAAGAACTTTTTTAAATAAGACTGCTCTTTTTTTGTGATTATTTAGAAAAAATCCGCGCTCCCGTGGGCAGGAGATTGCAGTAGAACGGCGGAGAAAATGCAGGGCGGCATGGCCTCTCAGCCATGCCGCCCTGCGGCAATTCCATGTGATGCGGGCGCTCCCGTTCCCGGGAGCGCCCGCGCGTTGTCATGGCAGATAGTTCAGGGGGTTCCGGGCCACGCCGTTGTAGCGGACCTCGAAGTGGCAGTGATTGCCGGTGGAGTTGCCGGTGGAGCCCATCCGGGCAATCTGCTGGCCCTTGTAGACGTGGTCGCCCACGGAGACCAGGAGACTGCTGTTATGGCCGTACCGGGTCACATAGCCGTTGCCGTGGTCGATCTGCACCAGGTAGCCATAGCCGCCCATCCACCCGGCGTAGGTGACGGTGCCGCCGTCCGCGGCGTAGATACCGCTGCCGTAGCTGCCGGCGATGTCGATGCCCTGGTGGTTGGTGGAGCCGATGCCGCCGGGAGAGGACCGGCCGCCGAAGTAAGAGGTGATCCGGCCGGTGGTGGGCCAGCGGAACGTGCCGGTGGGATACCAGGTGGGCCGTTCCTTGGTGCCCTGGAGCCGCTGCTCCGTCACAGGCTCTTTCAGCAGCACGGAGGAGAGGATCGTCCGCTCCGTCTCCTCGCCGTTGACATAGGTGACGCTGGCCACCACATCGGCGGCGCCGTACTCACCGGGAGAGGTGACCTGATAATCACCCTTCCACAGATTGGCGCTGTCCGTGTACTCGATGTCATAGTTCACCTGGTCCACATACCGCTCCTGCTGCACTACCGTCAAGGTCAGATAGGGTACGGAGGCAGAGAGGGTCAGAATTTCACCGATCTGCAGCTTGTCGATGTTGTAGCCGGGGTTCAGCTCCAGCAGCTCCGCGGAGGTCAGGCCGTGGTCATTGGCGATCTCAGACCAGGTGTCCCCCGCCTTCACCTCGTAGGTGACCTCGGCGCTCTTGGTGCTGTACAGGGTCTCGGCGATATAGCCCAGGTTCATGATGTCCTCACTGGGGACATACTCCTGCTTGATCTCAATATCCTCGGCGAACTCGCAGGAGATCGTGTCCTCCGTGGTGGCGTCCTCCTTCAGACGCTCCAGCAGTTCCTCCAAGGCGCCCTCATAGGGGGTGGCTCCGATATACTCGCCGTCCACATACAGGCAGTAGGCCTGGGTCACCAGGCCGATCTCCGCGGACAGGTCCTCCTCCAGCGTGGCCTCGTCCACCACGTCCTGCCGGTTCATGAGGCTAGAGGAATACTGCACCAGGGACTCATCCAGGGTGAAGTCCTCGCCCAGGGTCCGGGTGGTGACGGATTCCAGGTTGGAGACCACCTCGTCCGCCTGGGACTGGTCGGCCACGGTCGCAACCACCTCCCCGTCATAGGAGACGGTGACGCCCATGGTGTAGGTGCTGCACACCAGGACCACCACCACCAGGGCACAGCCGGAGCCGATGAAAGCGGCGGGGTGCAGCTGCTTCTTCCAGCGGATCTTGCTCAGCGGACCAGCCAGACGGGCCAGCAGCTGCTTTCGAACCCGGTCAAACCGCTCCCACAGGAGGCTGCCCAGCATGGGGAGCATATTCCATGCCAGCAGGAGCAGCTGCACCGGCAGTGCGTCGGACTCCGGGAAGTTATAGGCCCGCTCCTCCGCCCTCAGGTTCTGGACATGCTTGTGCAGCCGCCGTGCGCGGCGCCGCAGACGCCGGAGCTGAAGAACCAGAAAATGCACACCGTAGGGAGCTCGCTTTTCCTCTGCCGCCGCGCGGCGCGGGTTGCGCGCGGGCTCCTCCTGCAAAGCTGTCTGAGATGCGGACGGCTCCTCTGCCTTGGGGACCGCCGTTTCCACCCGGGAAGCCGGCTTCTTCCGGGAGGCGGGCCCGCCATTCTTTCGTGAATGCTTTTGTTCCATAGTCACTCCTAAAAGAAATGAAGCTCGTAAAAGTTACAAATTGTTACCGTTCCCTTATCATACCTCTTTTCCCTAAACTCGTCAACCCCCTAATTTGTTCAAAAAATATTCATTTTTGTCCTTTCTCCCGGAAGTGCGCCCCGCAAAAGTATTCCGGAAGAAGCCGCCGACTTTCATAAAACTGTGCGGAAAACTTACGCAAATTTTGTGTCGATCCGGCGATTTTTCAATTGACCACGGCGTTCAACCGTGTATAATAAAGGCATGATCTCTTAATTTTGGAGGAATACGTGATGTTTGAGTTTCTCATTAACAAGTTGAAAGCACACCCCCGCAAAATCGTGTTCACAGAGGGCACGGATCCCCGGATTCTGGAGGCCTCCGCCCGGCTGCTGTCCGGTACCTTCCTGACCCCCGTGCTGGTGGGCAACCCGGAGGAGATTCAAAAGGCCGCCGAGGAGATCGGCTTCAACATCCGCGGCGCCGAGATCATCGACCCCGCGTCCTTTGCGGACATGGACAAGATGGTGGCCCTGATGGTGGAGCTGCGCAAGGGCAAGATGACCGAAGATGAGTGCCGCGCCCTGCTCAAGCAGCCCAACTACTTCGGCACCATGCTGGTGAAGATGGGCTACGCCGACGCCCTGCTGGGCGGCGCCACCTACTCCACCGCCGACACGGTCCGTCCCGCCCTGCAGATCGTCAAGACCAAGCCCGGCAACAAGATCGTGTCCTCCTGCTTCATCCTGGTGCGCCCCTCCGCCACCGGCGACCGGGAGGTCCTGGCCATGGCCGACTGCGCCATCAACATCAAGCCCACCGAGGATGAGCTGGTGGAGATCGCCCTGGAGACCGCCGAGACCGCCAAGATCTTCGGCATCGACCCGAAGATCGCCTTCCTGAGCTACTCCACCCTGGGCTCCGGCAAGGGCGAGGACGTGGACAAGATGCGCAATGCCTGCGCCAAGGCCAAGGCCCTGCGCCCCGACCTGGAGATGGACGGCGAGCTGCAGTTCGACGCCGCCGTGTCTCCCCGGGTGGCCCACACCAAGTGCCCCAACTCCACGGTGGCCGGCCACGCCAACACCTTCATCTTCCCGGACATCAACGCCGGCAACATCGGCTACAAGATCTGCCAGCGCATGGGTTCCTTCGACGCCTACGGCCCCGTGCTGCAGGGCCTGAACGCCCCCATCAATGACCTGTCCCGGGGCTGCAACGCCCAGGAGGTCTACTCCATGGCCATCATCACCGCCGGCCTGTGCGACGACTGAGCACGCCCGCCCCGTAGAACATCCGCCGCCCCATGACCAACTTCATTCGGTAAATCAGGGTGGCCGACTGTACGGCCCCGGCCGCTGACGAGGGGGAGGAGTTTTGGGTATGAGCCTCAGCTTTTTCAACTCCAGCGGCAGCGATTGGTTCCTGGTACTGGTAATCCTGCCGGTGACAGGCCTGGTGATCTGGGGCCTGAACAAGTTCTTGCTGCACCGTCTAAAAAAGGGCGAGGCAGACTATTCGCCGGCGGGGTACCGCAAGAGGGCCCGGCTCTTCTGCATGGCGCTGGCGGCGTTGATGCTGTTGGCAGGTGTCCTGATCTCGGCCCTGGATTGAGCGCGTTATTCTTGGTAAAAGCCAGGCGGCCCCATGTTGGGGCCGCCTGGCTTATTGATCCCTTGAAGATATCTGTATTCCGGAGCTGGATCGCCTCCGCTCCGCTGTCACATGCTCCAGATCCTTCGCCCCGGCCGTGGACCGGGGCTCACTCCTTGCGCTGCTCCGGCTCTCCCCACCGCAAACGCTGCGCTGATTTGCGGCGGGGCCCCCTTATCCCTTGAGAATGTCCGTGTTCCGAAACTGGATCGCTTCGGCGAGGTGTTCGGGGGCGATGACCTCGCTGCCGTCCAGGTCCGCGATGGTCCGGGCCACCCGGAGGATGCGGTCGTGGGACCGGGCCGTCAGGCCCATGCGGTCGAAGGCCGCCCTCAGCAGCGCCTCCCCCGCGCCGTCCAGGGTGCAGAACTCCCCCACCATGGCCGGGGGCATCTGGGCGTTGCAGGTGACGTCCGTCCCGGCAAACCGGGCGGCCTGGATGGCCCGGGCCCCGTCCACCCGCCGCTTCACCACCGCCGAGGACTCCGGCGTCTCTTTCCGCCGCATGGCCTCGTACTCCACCGACGGGACGTTAACGTGGAGGTCGATCCGGTCCAGCAGGGGGCCGGAGATCTTCTCCACGTACTTCTCCACCTCCCGGTCCGAGCAGGTGCACCGCCCAGAGGGGTGGCCCCGCCAGCCGCAGCGGCAGGGATTCATGGCGCACACCAGCTGGAACCGGGCGGGCAGGCGCAGGGTGCCTCCGGCCCGGGAGACCGTGACCTCCCCGTCCTCCAGGGGCTGGCGCAGGGCCTCCAGGGCGTCCCGCCGGAACTCCGGCAGCTCGTCCAGAAAGAGGACCCCGTTGTGAGCCAGGGAGATCTCCCCGGGCCGCATGGCCGGTCCCCCGCCGGCCAGGGCCGACACGGAGGCGGTGTGGTGGGGCGACCGGAACGGCCGCCGGGTCAGCAGGGGACGGTGGGGGTCTGTCAGCCCCGCCACGGACCAGATGCCGGAGACGGACAGGGCCTCCTCCCGGGTCATGTCCGGCAGGATGGAGGGCAGCCGCTTGGCCAGCATGGACTTTCCCGCGCCGGGGGACCCGATCATCAACAGGTTGTGGCCGCCGGCGGCGGCGATCTCCAGCGCCCGCTTCACGTTCTCCTGCCCCATCACGTCCCGCAGATCCGGCAGGCCGGCGGTCTCCGGCTCCGGCGTCCAGGCCGGCTCCGGCAGGAGCCGCCGCTCCCCCCGCAGGTGGGCCACCAGGGCCTGTACGTCGGGGACCCCGTAGACGGTGAGACCGTCCGCCAGGGTGGCCTCCGCCGCGTTCTCCGCCGGAACGAACAGCTCCCGCACGCCGGCGGCCTTCGCCGCCAGGGCCATGGGCAGCACCCCCGCCACCCCCCGGAGGGTCCCGGTCAGGGACAGCTCCCCCAGGAAGGCCGCGTCCTGGGGCGGAACCGGCAGGTCGCCGCCCGCCGCCAGGATCCCCACCAGGATCGGCAGGTCGTAGACCGTCCCCGCCTTCCTCTGCCCGGCGGGGGCCAGGTTCACCGTGATGCGGCTGACAGGGAACTTGGCTCCGCAGTTTTTCACCGCCGCCCGGACCCGCTCCCGGGCCTCCCGCACGGCGGCGTCCGGCAGGCCCACCACGTCAAAGGCCGGCAGCCCGCCGGAGAGAAAGCACTCCACGCTCACCTCGTATCCGGTGATGCCGTTCAGTCCCAGGGACCGCACTGTCACTACCATGTCAACCGCCGCCTTCCGTCTCGTTTGCCGGCCATGTCCGTGCCGATTTTCTAAAGTATACCATAATACAACAGGAAAGGGAAGTCAGACATCTAAGGTTCCTTAAAATGTCCAAAATCACAAGATTTCCCAGAAAAGCCCTTATAATTTGCGAAAAAAATAACAAAGTAACAGTTTACATCCTCCATGGCCTGTGCTATAATATCTCCGCACGAGTACCGGGAGGGAGAGAGCCCGGTTGAGCGCTTTGGTAAGATGGCCGCCTGCGGCGGCACAATAGGAGGTAAGAGTTTATGGCAAGAAAGTTCAAGTCCATGGACGGTAACAACGCGGCTGCCTATGTCAGCTATGCGTTTACCGAGGTGGCGGGGATCTATCCCATCACCCCGTCCTCTCCCATGGCAGACCTGGTGGACCAGTGGTCCGCCGCCGGGCAGAAGAACATCTTCGGCACCACGGTGAAGGTCATTGAGATGCAGTCCGAGGCCGGCGCCTCCGGCACGGTCCACGGCTCCCTGGCCACCGGCGCCCTGACCACCACGTACACCGCGTCCCAGGGCCTGCTGCTGATGATCCCCAACATGTACAAGATCGCCGGCGAGCTGCTGCCCGCTGTGTTCCACGTGTCCGCCCGGACGGTGTCCTCTCACGCGCTGAACATCTTCGGCGACCACTCCGACGTGATGGCCTGCCGGCAGACCGGCTTCGCCATGCTGGCGGAGGGCAACGTGCAGGAGGTCATGGACCTGGCGCCCGTGGCGCACCTGAGCGCCATCGAGGGCCGCGTCCCCTTCATCAACTTCTTCGACGGCTTCCGCACCTCTCACGAGATCCAGAAAGTGGCCGTGTGGGACTACGAGGACCTGAAAGAGATGTGCAACATGGAGGCGGTGGACGCCTTCCGCAAGCACTCCCTGAACCCTGAGCGGCCCAACATGCGCGGCTCCCACGAGAACGGCGATATCTTCTTCCAGCACCGCGAGGCCTGCAACAGCTACTACAACGCTCTGCCCGACGTGGTGGAGAAGTACATGGGTAAGGTCAACGAGAAGCTGGGCACCAACTATCAGCTGTTCAACTACTACGGCGCCCCCGACGCGGACCGGGTGATCATCGCCATGGGCTCCATCTGCGACGTGGCCGAGGAGGTCATCGACTACCTCACCGCCCAGGGCGAGAAGGTGGGCCTCATCAAGGTCCGGCTGTACCGGCCCTGGCGGGCAGACAAGCTGCTCTCCGCCATCCCCGCCACCTGCAAAAAGATCGCCGTGCTGGACCGCACCAAGGAGCCCGGCTCCCAGGGCGAGCCCCTGTACATGGACGTGGTCACCTCTCTGGCCAACGCCGGCCGGAACGACATCGCCGTGATCGGCGGCCGGTACGGTCTGGGCAGCAAGGATACGCCGCCCGCCTCTGTCTTTGCCGTCTATGACGAGCTGAAGAAGGATGCCATGAAGCGCGAGTTCACCATCGGCATCGTGGACGACGTGACCCACCTGAGCCTGGAGGAGAAGCCCGCCCCCAGCGTGGCCCCCGCCGGCACCATCGAGTGCAAGTTCTGGGGCCTGGGCGGCGACGGCACCGTGGGCGCCAACAAGAACTCCATCAAGATCATCGGCGACCACACCGAC
>CAJFNE010000073.1 GCA_904393855.1 uncultured Oscillibacter sp.
CAGACCGTCCGCGGTCACCACGGAATTGGTTCCATTCACCACAACGCCGTAGACGGAGCAGCCTTTGACCGTGACATTATTCAGCTGAATGTCATCGCCAGCGCTCCAGACGTTGATGCCGCTCTTGGCCGCATTTCCGCTTTCGGTGCTGGTATCCACGTCCTTATCCCAGCCGCCGTTCACGGTCAGGTTCTGCAGGGTAACGCCGCCGGTGGTGACGTTGATCATGTGGTATTTGCCGGTAATCATCTCCGAGCTGCTCCACGGCTTATACATCGTGAAGCCAGTATCAGCGGCCGTGATCGAGAATGTACCGCCGCCAGGCTTGCTTCCGTCCAGGATGATTGCCTCGCTGATATTGATCGCAGCGGCGTTGGCGTCAGCGCTGGCCGGAGCATTAACCACAACATCCCCCAGCAGCTGGACGGTGTCGCCAGCATCGGCAGCGTTGATGGCAGACTGCAGGTTACTGTAAGACGTTCTCTCACCCGTATCCTCGTCAATCACATCCGCCACGGCCAGGCCGGAGGTCGGGGTGCCGTTGGTCAGCACCACGGTGGACAGGTGGTGAATGTCGATCTCGATATTCCCACCGTTGTCGCGCGTGGTCAGCTTCTCCACGTACACGCCATTGTTCACGTACCAGGCCTGGATGTCCTCGCCGGTAGGCTTCGTCACCGTAATGGTCACGGTGCCGTTGTTGCCGCCGACGGGCAGTAGGTTGTCGTCGTTGGCGCCCGTGGCCGTCACGGTGTAGGAAGCGAGGTTGCTGTCCTTTTCATTCTCCGTAACCTTGATTTCCACGCTGGTATTTT
The DNA here is from genome assembly GCA_904393855.1 of uncultured Oscillibacter sp. Lineage (GTDB taxonomy): Bacteria > Bacillota > Clostridia > Oscillospirales > Oscillospiraceae > Oscillibacter. Next base: position 816 of record CAJFNE010000073.1, read on the forward strand.
TGCCGGCAATCGTGGTCAGCGCATCCTTGTCAAACTTCACGCTGCCCGCGTCGGTCTGCACGGTCAGGGAGTTGGCCTTCTCCAGAGACTTCGCCGTGGCCTGGGTCACGTTCAGAGTCGTGGTGGTGGCGTTCTGCGTAGGCTCGGAAGTCTGCAGGTTGACGGTCACGTCGTTGGAGACCTGCGGCTCAGAATTCTCAATGCCGCTTCCTGCGTCCGGGGATTCCACCGTGGTGCCGCCAGAGGTAAAGCTGCCCGCCAGGCTGCCGGTGACATTGCCATCCTCGCCAACGCTGCCGTCAATGACCAGCTTGTCTTTCATCTCCTGGACGGTGTACATGCCGCCTTCTTCAGTGGGCTTTACGCACTCGTGATTAGGCGCGAGATAGTCCTCTACACTAGAGGAGAACGTACCGCCAGAAACCTGAATCACCTGCGCCTCTTCAACAAGAAAGTTGTCTCTCACTGCAGCAGCATGAGCACTTGTAAATTTGCCGCCCTGAATTGTCACGGAAATGGGGCGGGCACCTCCCCCAGAAGTATAGCCACCTTCAACATACAGCGCAGAGCCGCTGGTGGGGAATGTTTCAGGATGCTCTGGATCGCCTTGATACGGTTGATCAATATCCTCGGGCTTACCAGTCGCAGATATCACCGTATCATTTCCACTAATCTCCACTTCGCTGCCTTTAACTACAATTGCATTATTGATCCCAGTGATTTTAGAATTCTCAATCGTAAGTTTTCCAGTTATTGGAGGGAAATAGATCGCAGTTCCCGCACTCACAGTCGAATTCTTTACAATCAGGTTATTGTTGCTGTTAATGCCCTGTACACCCAGCGCCTGATCGGTTACATCTAGCGTGACACCATCCAATGTTACTGTGACATTATCACACGGAGTATCAGCTTTTTTATCTCCATTGGTATCAAGCGCATAGACATAGATGCCGTATGTATATGTTCCCTTTCCTACCAAGCTACCGTTTTGAATCGTCAAATCAATATTACCTGATTCAACTTTGATGACATCCATATTATCAGTACATGTATACGTATGACTTCCAAGATTCAGCGTATAGGTGCCACTTTTAGAAAAAGTCACTGCACCACCCGACGCGTTATCTAATAGGGTAATCATATCACCACTACTAGCCGCGCTGATCGCCTCCTGCAAGGTATCATACCCCGTATCGCCGATTGCAGCCACATCATCACTGTCAATCGTTGGATCAACCGGCGTTTGCGCCGAATCCTCCGGCACAACCGTCACATCCCCCTCCTCGGCAAACGCCGCGGTGGGAAGCAGGGACAGCGCCAGGGAAAGCGCCATCAGGATGGATAGGAACCGTTTCTTCATAATTTGCACCACTCCTTCTCATTCATTAACCGGGAGGCGAGCCGCTCCCCGGCCGTTTTGGGACATTATGTTCTTTTTGTCCCATCTGCGTTCGCAAGTACCGCCTGCTTGCGCCCCCATTGTAACACGGCCCCGGGGCAATGACAAGGGCAAAATGTAAATTTTTATACCAATTCCTGGGGGATTTCCCCGCATTTTCACGAATAGATCCGTCCCATTTGCCGCATCATCCCAGATCCCGGTAAACTTGTTTATTAAATACAAATTTTCCATTTTGTCCCGCTTCCATTCGGCGGCTCCTCACCCGATTTGCAAAATGCCGCCCCATGCGCTACAATACAGGCAAATCCTCCCTCAGCGGGAGCGGAACAGGAGGCGCAGCGATGAAGATTTTGGTGGCAATCGATTCCCTGAAAGGCAGTCTCTCCTCCCAGGACGCGGCGGCGGCCATCTGCCGGGGCATCCGGTCCGCCTGCCCCGGGGCGGAGGTGGACTGGCTGCCGGTGGCCGACGGCGGCGAGGGCACCGTGGAGACCCTGGTCTCCGGCCTGGGCGGGGAGCGGATCTCCGTCCCCGTCACCGGGCCGCTGGGGACGCCGGTGGGGGCGGTCTACGGCTGGCTGCCCCGGCAGGAGACCGCCGTGTTTGAGATGGCCCAGGCCGCCGGACTGCCGCTGGTGCCGCCGGAGCGGCGCAATCCCCTCCACACCACCAGCCGGGGCGTGGGGGAGCTGCTGCGCCACGCCCTGGACCGGGGCTGCCGGCGCATGATCATCGGCCTGGGGGGCAGCGCCACCAACGACTGCGGCATCGGCATGCTGGCCGCCCTGGGCTGCCGCTTCCTGGACGCGGCGGGAAACGAGGTGGAGGGCTTCGGCCGGGACGTGGGGCGGATCGCCCGGATCGACGCCTCCGGCCTGGACCCCCGGCTGGCGGCGTGCCACATCCAGGCGGCCTGCGACGTCACCAACCCCCTCTGCGGGCCCACGGGCGCCTCCGCCGTCTACGGCCCCCAGAAGGGGGCAACGCCGGAGATCGTCCGGGAGATGGACGACGCCCACCGGCAATTCTCCCGGCTGGCGGCGGAGTCCACCGGCATCGACGCCGCCCAGACGCCCGGCGCCGGCGCCGCCGGCGGGCTGGGCTACGCCCTCTCCGTCTTTCTCCGGGCCCGCCTGCGGCCAGGCGTCTCCATCATCCTGGACACCCTGGACTTTGACCGACGGGCCGCCTGGGCGGACGTGGTGGTGACCGGCGAGGGCCGGCTGGACGGGCAGACCGCCCAGGGAAAGCTGCCGGTGGGCGTGGCCCGGGCCGCCAAGGCCCAGGGGGCCCTGGTGGTGGCCTTGGCCGGCTGCGTGACGCCGGAGGCGGCGGCCTGCAACCGCCATGGGATCGACGCCTATTTCCCCATCCTGCAAAGGCCCTGCTCCGAGGCGGAGGCCATGGACCCCCGCGCCGCCGCCGCCAATCTGGAGTCCACGGCGGCCCAGGTGTTCCGCCTGATCGAAGCGGCCCGGCGCTGACCCCCGCTCCTTGAGCTATGCGCCCAGGGCATCATGCGGTATCCAGGATAGGCATTTTACAAAGGCCCTCTCTTTATTTACAATGTGAGGACGGATGCGCCTTTTTCAGGCCGTCAGCAGAGAATTCCCGCGCGGCGCGTGTTTTCAGCGCGCCGCGTTATGGCGGATCATTTGAGGAGGAACAGGAAATGGGTATGGAATACCGCAAGCTCCCCCACGGGGAGGAATCGCTCAGTGTGATCGGCATGGGCACCAGCTCCATCGGCATGGCCGGCGAAAAGGAGATCGCGGCCACGGTGGAGCTGGCCCTGGAGAGCGGCGTCAACTTCTTCGACATGGCCTCGGCGGACGCGGCCCCGTTCCCGGTTTACGGCCAGGTCATGGCCGGCGTCCGGGACCAGGTCCACTTCCAGGTCCACTTCGGCGCCAACTACCAGGGCGGCACCTACGGCTGGACCACGGACCTGGACACCATCAAGCGGTCCGTGGACTGGCAGCTGCAGGCCCTGAAAACCGATTACATCGACTTCGGCTTCCTCCACTGCCTGGACGAGGAGGCGGACCTGCGCCAGGTTTTGGACGGCGGCGTGCTGGACTACCTCCAGTCCCTCCGGCGCGCCGGGGCGGTGCGGCACATTGCCCTCTCCTCCCACACCCCCCGGGTGGCCAACCAGGTGCTGGACCTGGGGATCATTGACCTGATGATGTTCAGCATCAACCCCGGCTATGACTACCACCACGGGGACTACGCCATCGGCGGCGCGGAGGAGCGGATGGCCCTGTACCGCCGCTGTGAGGCGGAGGGCGTGGGCATCTCCGTCATGAAGGCCTTCAGCGGCGGGCAGCTGCTGGACGCCAGGACCTCTCCTTTCGGCCAGGCGCTGACGGAGTACCAGTGCCTCCAGTACGCCCTGGACAAGCCCGGCGTGCTGGCGGTCATGCCCGGCGTCCGGAACCAGGCGGATCTGCGGCGTCTCCTGGGCTTTCTGGACGCCGCCCCGGAGGAGCGGGACTACTCCATCCTGGGCACCTTTACCCCCGCGGACGCCGCCGGCGCGTGTGTCTACTGCAACCACTGCAAGCCCTGCCCCGCCGGGCTGGACATCGGCCTTATCAATAAGTACTACGACCTGGCCCGGGCCGGGGACCAGCTGGCCCGGAGCCACTACCAGAACCTGGAGAAGAAGGCTGGGGACTGCATCCAGTGCGGCCACTGTGACCGCCGCTGCCCCTTCCACGTGGTGCAGACGGACCGGATGCGGGAGATCCAGGCCTACTTCGGAGCGTAAGGCCGCTTCCCCGCCGGAAATTTGCACAGAAAAGCACCCCCGCCTGTTGGAGACAGGCGGGGGTGTTTTCAGCGTTCCGGGACCTCCGGCAGCCTGCCGGACCGGACCGGGCGCCGGCGGGGCAGGGGGATCTCAAACAGCCCGTCCCGGCTGCAGCAGAGATAGAGCTTCCCGCCGCCCCGCAGCTGGGGGATGCGGACCTCGCCCCCCTGCTCCGGGTAGAGCCGCGCCACCAGCAGCCGGTCCAGGCCCACCAGCGCGGCGAACCGGATGGAGTGGTCCTTCTCCATGGGATGGCGGAAAGTGATGAACCAGTCCTCCTCCGCCGTCTGCACCTCCGCGGCGTGGTCCGCGTCCGCCGGGCGGGGCACCAGCGGCTCCAGCCGGCGGCCGCAGCAGTGCAGCTCTCCCCCGCCGGTGGCGGTGAGGAGATTGCCGCAGTCCGGGCAGACATAGAATTGCGTGCGTTTCAAATTGCCCACCTCCTGGGGTTGGGGGGGCAGGTCGCCGGTCAGAAGCCGCTCCACACTGACCCCGAAGAGTTCGGCCAGCGCCGGCAGCAGGCTCACGTCCGGGCACCCCTGTCCCCGCTCCCAGCGGCTGACCGCCTGGCGGCTCACCTGCAGCTCCGCCGCCATCTGGGACTGCGTCATCCCCCGCTCCCGCCGCAGGGCGCGCAGCAGGGCTCCGATCCGTGTGCTGTCCATATCGCTCACCTCGCTCCCAGTTTATCCGAAGTCGGCCCGCTTTGCAAGCAACGCTTCCTTGCATTTCCCGGAAAGCCGGAAAACCCCGGTCTTTTCCGGCAGCTTCTTGTTCAGATCACCAAAATTTGCAAGTCGCTCGCGCTGTCCTGCAAAATTTCTTTTCATGCCGACGGTTTTGTGCTATCATGAAGAGCAAGAAACGCGGGGCTTCCCGCAGATGAATACAGGAGGTAGCTCCATGATCACATTGCACGAGGGCGGCGTGTTCCTGACCGGCGGCGCGCCCAGCGCCGCCGGACCGGTCACCCCGGAGGAGGGGCGGAAGCGGACCATGGCCTGGTCCATCCTCCAGGCCCACAACACCTCCGGTGATCCGGACCATTTGCAGATCCGCTTTGACGCCATGGTGTCCCATGACATCACCTATGTGGGCATCATCCAGCAGGCCAGGGCCTCCGGGATGCGGGAATTCCCCATCCCCTATGCCCTCACCAACTGCCACAACAGCCTGTGCGCCGTGGGCGGCACCATCAATGAGGACGACCACGTGTTCGGTCTCTCCGCCGCAAAGAAGTACGGCGGCATCTACGTGCCCGCCAATCAATCCGTCATCCACTCCTACGCCCGGGAGCAGATGGCGAAATGCGGCGCCATGATCCTGGGCTCCGACTCCCACACCCGGTATGGGGCTCTCGGCACCATGGCCGTGGGCGAGGGGGGCCCGGAGCTGGCCAAGCAGCTTTTGAAAAACACCTGGGACGTGAACTACCCCAAGGTGGTGCTGGTGTACCTGACCGGCGCGCCGAAGCGGGGCGTGGGTCCCCACGACGTGGCCATCGCCCTGGTGAAGGCCACCTTTGCCAGCGGCTTCGTCAACAACTGCGTGCTGGAGTTCTGCGGCCCCGGCATCGCGAACCTCCCCATCGACTACCGCAACGGCATCGACGTGATGACCACGGAGACCACCTGCCTCTCCTCCATCTGGGAGACGGACAGCGTGACCGAGGGCTTCTATCAGACACACCAGCGGCCGGAGGACTACCGGGAGCTGCATCCGGCGGACGGGGCATATTACGACAAGTCCATCGAGATCGACCTCTCCCAAGTGGAGCCCATGATCGCCCTGCCCTTCCACCCCTCCAACGCCTACACGATCCACGAGTTCCTGGAGAACGCCGCCGACATCCTCGCGAACGTGGAGTCCGACGCCCAGAAGCGGTATCCCAAGGCCCATGTGAAGCTGACGGACAAGGTCCACGACGGCGGCGTCTGGGCGGACCAGGGCGTCATCGCCGGCTGCGCCGGCGGCCTCTTCGACAACATCACCGAGGCGGCGGACATCCTCCGGGGCGGCTCCACCGGCAACGGGGCCTTCACCCTGGACGTGTATCCCACCAGCGTTCCCGTCAGTCTGGAGCTGACGAAGATCGGCGCCACGGCGGACCTGCTGGAAACCGGCGCGGTCATCAAGCCCAGCTTCTGCGGGCCGTGCTTTGGCGCGGGAGACGTGCCCGCCAACAACGGCCTCAGCCTGCGGCACACTACCCGGAACTTCCCCAACCGGGAGGGCTCCAAGCCCGCCGAGGGGCAGTTCGCCGGCGTGTGCCTGATGGACTCCCGGTCCATCGCCGCCACCGCCCTGAACGGCGGCCGGATCACCGCCGCCACGGACATCGACTATGAGCCTATCCACCGCGAGTACCACTTCGACAAGGGCGTCTACGACCGGCGGCTGTACTACGGCTTCGGCAAGGCGGACCCCAGCGTGGAGCTGGTCATGGGCCCCAACATCACGGACTGGCCGAAGATGCAGCCCCTGGCGGAGAACCTGCTGGTGGAGCTGGCGGCGGTGCTTCACGACCCCGTCACCACCACCGACGAGCTGATCCCCTCCGGCGAGACCTCCTCCTACCGCTCCAACCCCCTGCGGCTGGCGGAGTTCACCCTGTCCCGCCGGGAGCCCGCCTACGTGGGCCGGGCCAAGGCCGCGGCGGAGATCGAGTCGGAGCGGCTGGCCGGGAATGCCCCGGAAAAGCTGACTGCCATTCTGGACAAGGTGGGCGACGGCGCAGCCCTGGCCCAGACCACCCAGTTCGGCTCCTGCGTGTTCGCCAACAAGCCCGGCGACGGCTCTGCCCGGGAGCAGGCCGCCAGCTGCCAGAAGGTGCTGGGCGGATTGGCCAATATCTGCTACGAATTTGCCACCAAACGCTACCGTTCCAACTGCATCAACTGGGGCATCCTGCCCTTTACCCTGGATGAGGGCGTGTCCTTTGACTACGAGCCCGGCGACTGCGTGTTCGTCCCCGGTATCCGAAACGCCATTGAAAACGGCGTGGAGAACATCTCCGCCCAGGTCATCAAGCGGGACGGCACCGTGGAGGACCTGCTGCTCCACGTCAAGGGCCTCACCGATGACGAGAAAGAAATCATCCTGGACGGCTGCCTGATGAACTATTACGCAAAGCGCAATTAAAGAGGGGACTTTGTCCCCCCTTTAGATTCCCCCTCTCCAGTGACATCGGTCACTGGAGACGCCGCCCCCGGCGGCTGGGCCAAAGTATTTTCGGCAGGCACATGTCCTGCCGAAAATCATTGAAATCAGTCCGGCTGCGCCGGACTCCGAAATTCCTAACTCCTAATTCCTAACTCCTAATTCCTTATGATTGGCGAGGTTAAAACCATGGATAAGATTCAAATGACCACCCCCCTGGTGGAGATGGACGGCGACGAGATGACCCGGGTGCTGTGGGGCTGGATCAAGGAGAAGCTGATCCTGCCTTTTGTAGACCTGAAAACCGAGTACTACGACCTGGGACTGCTCCACCGGAACGAGACGCGGGACCAGGTGACCATCGACGCCGCCAAGGCCACGCAGCGGCTGGGTGTGGCGGTGAAGTGCGCCACCATCACCCCCAACCGTCAGCGGATGGAGGAGTACCCCCAGCTGACGGAGATGTGGAAGTCTCCCAACGGCACCATCCGGGCCTATCTGGACGGCACCGCCTTTCGGGCCCCCATCGTCCTGCCTTGCATCAAGCCCGTGGTGAAGAACTGGGAGGCCCCCATCACCATCGCCCGCCATGCCTACGGCGACATGTACAAGGCCGTGGACATGGTGACGGAGGAACCCGGCACCGCCACCCTCACTTTCCAGGGGGAGAGCGGCGCGGAGAAAACCCTGGGAGAGCGGCGCGGAGAAAACCCTGACGGTCCAGACGGTGAACGGTCCCGCCGTGTGGCAGGGCCAGCACAACACGGAGGCGAGCATCCGGGCCTTCGCCCGCAGCTGCTTCCAGTACGCCATCGCCCAGAAGCAGGACCTGTGGTTCTCCACCAAGGACACGATCTCCAAGGTCTACGACGGCACCTTCAAGCAGATTTTCGAGGAGGAGTATGAGACCACCTACAAGACGGAGTTCGAGAAGCTGGGCCTCACCTACTTCTACACCCTGATCGACGACGCGGTGGCGCGGGTGATCCGCTCCAAGGGCGGCTTCATCTGGGCGCTGAAGAACTACGACGGCGACGTCATGAGCGACATGGTGGCCACCGCCTTCGGCTCCCTCGCCATGATGACCTCCGTGCTGGTGTCCCCCGACGGCACCATGGAGTTCGAGGCCAGCCACGGCACCGTCACCCGGCACTACTACCGCTACCTGCAGGGGGAAAAGACCTCCACGAACCCCATCGCCACCATCTTCGCCTGGTCCGGCGGATTGAAGCGCCGGGGCGAACTGGACAACCTGCCGGAGCTGGTGCGGTTCGGCCAGGCGTTGGAGGATGCCTCCCTGGAGACGCTGATGGACGGCGTTATGACGCGCGACCTGCTGGGCCTGGTGGAGCCGGGCTTTGCCGCCCGCGGCGTAGACAGCGAGACCTTCCTGGACGAGATTGCCCAGAGATTGGCTAAGAAATTGGCCTAAAAAGCTCATATAAGCGCCCGAACGTTTTGAAAACGTTCGGGCGCTTTCCGTTTTGCTGAAATCATCGCCTTGTGCGACCATTCAAAATTGGTTGGAGAAAACCGGCAGGATGGAATAATACCAGCCGGACAGCAACAGCGGCACATAGCACTCGTCCGTAGCGATGATGGTCCCGTCCTCCAGCCGAAGGCCGAAGGACTGCATGTTTTCCGTCATATACAACATCCGCTCCACGCCGAGAGAGAGGAAGTCCCCCGCCCGGTAAAACAGGATGTCCTGGGCGCCCTCCCACAGGGCGTCCCACCGGATCTGGGCATGGACATACTCCCTGCAAGTAGGTTCCACACAGCCGATGGCAAACCGGCCCACAAAGGAGCGGTCCCCCAGGACGCTCACCGTGCCGTCGATGGTGACGGTGGTCTCCCCGGTCGGCTCGCCGGCGGAGTCGTACACCGTGGCGGGGACTTCCAGGGAGACCTCCCGAAGAAACACCCCGGCCCGGTCCAGAATCGCAAAGAGGACGAATCCCACCAGCAGCGCCAGAAAGACTCCGCCCAGGATCTGCCCCCAGCGCCGCCGGGTCCGCTCCCGGGTCTGCCGGACCAGCAGGGCAATCGCCCACCGGACCGTCATCTCCGGCTCCGCCGCCGTCTCCTCCCCCCGCAGCAGGTCCAGCACGGAGAGGCCCAGGGCGTCCGCCAGGGGCTCCAGCAGGGAGACGTCTGGAAATCCGGCGCCGCGCTCCCATTTTGAGACAGCCCGATCCGACACATGGAGGGCCTGGGCCAGCTCCCGCTGGGTCATATTTTTCTCTCTCCGAGCCGCCGCGATCAGCGCCCCGGTCTTTTCCCGATCCATCCGCATCACCTGTGGCCAGTATAGCAGAACCGGCCCCTCCCCGCAACAAACGCTGGGTAGAGGGGCCGGTTTTCCGTTCTTACAGCGTGCTCAGGTCCGCCGCCTGGGCGTTTCCGGCGGCGGTGCTGGCGTCCAGGGCCTGGAGGGCCGCCAGGGTGGAGAGGGTGGTCCCCAACTGGGTGAACAGCAGCGCCAGGCGGACCAGCTCCTCCCGGCTGCCGGCGTTTTTCGCAATCGCCACCGCCAGGGCATATACGCTGGCGCTCTGCTCAAAGGCGTCCATGTTCCCCCTCCCCTCCCTTCACTGTATGAGGGCAAGGGGCGTTTTATTTGGCCAGCAGGGCGGCGAAGTAGTCCCCCTGCCGCCGCAGGTCTGTCTCCCCCTCGTACTGGAGGAACAGCACCTCCCGGCCCAGGCGGGCCAGGGCGAACTGGTAGTAGGTGCTCTCCCCCCACCAGAAGCCGTCCAAGCCCTCCGCCTCCACCGGGGTCAGGGCCGGGTGACCCTGCACGAAGCCCGATGATCCGAAAGAGGAGGGCCGCATCAGAACCAGCTCCTCCGCCAGCCGCGCCGCCAGCCCCTCCGTCAGCATCCGGTAATAGGTGGTCTCCGCGGTGGAGAGTACCGGCAGGGAGTCTCCGGGCCGCAGGTCCCCCTCCGCCGCTCCCAGGGAACGCTGCCGGGTGGCGTACATGCGGGGGCACAGCTCCTGGACCTTGGTGCGGCAGCGCCAGAAGTCCGTGGTCTCCGCCCCCTCCAGGTCGGCCAGGTCCACGTAAACGACGCCCTCCCGGGGCACTCGACCGTCCTTGGCGTCCCAGCCTCCAGAAAGGCTTCCCCCGTCGATCGCGCGGCCATCTCCCAAAATGGAAGCCGCCAGGACGAATACGAAGCAGGCCAGCAGTCCCCGGGCCAGCCACCGCTGGAGCCGGTAGGGCCGGGGCCGTTTCAGGGGGATACCCGCCCCCAGGGTCCGCAGCAGCCGGACCATGGCACAGACCTCACAGAACAGCAGCACCAGGATCAGCGCCGCGCCAATGGTCCCCACCAGCAGCCGCCCCGGCATCCACTCCGTCACGGTGTCCAGCACCGGCGTCTCGGAAATCCAGGGGATTAGCGCCCACGCGGCCCAGAGGGCCGCCGCCAGCAGGAGGGTCAGGACGCCGTCCCACAGCATCCGCCGCTTCAGGTAGCGGTAGCCGATCCCCTGCACCACCGGGTCTGTGTCCAGCTCCGGAACATCTGGGTCGTCACACCGCCAGATGTGGAACACCCCCGGCAGGGTGCACACATACTCCCAGCCCAGAGAGGCGTACAGCTCCGCCATCTCCTCCGGCGGCGCCTTCTCCTTTCGGGGCAGGGGCTGCATCCGGTAGCGGCAGGCCGTTGGCTCGGCCTTTTCAAAGACGCCGCTCCAGCCGGTCATGCCCGTCAGCCGCCAGCCCTTGGCGGCCATATCCTCCAGCCAGGTCTCGTTGGCCGCCGCGTCATAGACGTTGGCGGGCCGGATTTCCCGGCAGGTATTGGGACTCCCCAACGGGTCCACAGATGGGTTGTGTTCCTCCATGCCGTCTCCCCCTCCCTACTGGAATGCCGCCAGGACAGCGGCGTAGTCGTCCAGGTGGTCCGTCGGGTCCCCGCGAAACTGGACGATCTGGCGGAGCACCACCCCGCCTCGCCGGGCCACCAGGATCTGGTTCGCCCTGCCGTCACTCCCGGGCCCGTTGTCCAGCAGGATCGCCTGATCAAAGCGGTCATCCCGCCACTCCGTGGCGGCGGCCTCCGGCCACTGACTGCGGGCCTCTCCCAGCCACTCCCGGTACAGCAGCTCCGCCAGCGGCTCGAAGCGGATCTGGGCCAGGGCGGTCTCCAGGTGGGGGCCGCTCCACCGCCACTCCGTCACCTGGCGCCGCGTCATCATCAGAGGGCTTCGGAATTCTTCATACTGGGCCCAGTCCATGGGCCGCGCGGCTTCCCCTGGGGCCAGCGCCTCCAACGTCACCGCTGACAGGGGCTCCGGCGCGTCGGACAGGGGCAACTCCTGCCGCCCTGCAGCGAGAGACGCCACGAACACCGCCATCAGCCCGATGAATGTCCAGGACACGATCTCCCGCCGCCGCTGCCGCCGCACGGCCCGGGCCGGGTCCCCCCGTTCCAGGGACACCCCCGCCTGGAGACGGTTCCGCTGCCGCCGGACACCCAGCAGCTGCCGCGCCAGCTGCCAGAGCTCCCGGCCCACGAACCAGAGCACAAAGAGCCAGATGGCCCACATGCCCATGAGAAGCCGCTCCACCAGCTGCCCGCTCCAGAGATCATCCAGCTGCAGCGCCGTCCACACCGCCCACAGCGCCACCGCCAGGGCGCTCCGCCGCGCGGTCCGTTTCAGCAGCTTGCTCCAGGCCCAGGCCTGGGTAGCGGGGTCCGTGTACAGGTCCGGGGCCGCGGGGTCGAAGCAGTAGTAGACCTGGTAGCTCCCCAGGGGGCAGGCCGGTCGCCAGCCCATCTCCGCGTAGAGGGCCTCCGCCTCCTCCTGCTGGCCCTGGGGGTCCAACCGCACCCGGCAGGTCCGGGGGTCCATCCGCTCGAACCGGGCGAAGCCGCCCCACTTCTCCAGGATCCAGCCCTGGGCGGCCTTTTCCTCCAGCCACGCCTCAATGGTGCCCGTGTCCCACAGGTCCCCGGGCGCCAGAAACCGCTTGTGATCCCTCATGACGGGTCCTCCTCCCTCGTCCCGGGCAGCAGGTTCTCCGCCGCCCGCTCCTCCCGCTCGCCGTCGGCCACACACAGCCGCAGGCGGCTCAGCTCCTGCCGGAACAGGGCCCGGCCCCGGTCCGTGATCCGGTAGGTCCGCTTCCGGCCCTCCACCGCCGTCTCCTCGATGAGCCGCTCCTCCACGAACTTGGCCAGGATCGTGTACAGCGTCCCCGGCCCCAGCGGTACCCGGCCGGCGGTGGCGTCGTCCACGAACTCCACGATCTCCGACCCGCACCGCTCCTGCCGCAGCAGGGAGAGCAGCACGTAGAACATGCTCTCCGTCAGCACCCGCAGCGGTTCCTTGGACATGGACTCTCCCTCCCCTCAATATCGAAAGACGATATTCCTTTGGTTCCACTATAATATCGTGAGGCGATATTGTCAATCACCCGGGCGTGCTTTCCCAGGCATCCGGATATTTTTGTGAGATTCGACAACACGCTATTGGTCAAATATTGACAATCCGAAAATAAAAGTGTAAAATTACACTATCAAGGGATAAGGATGTGGTGCGCCATGACGCGGGAGGCCTTTGTCTCGGAGCTGGACCGGCAGGTGAAGCTGGTGCGGACGGAGTATGGATTCAACCAGGAGGTGATGGCCCGGGTGCTGGGCATCTCCAAGAAGACCCTGGTGGAGATCGAGAAGGGCCGGTCCTCCCTGGGCTGGACGGGGGCGGTGGCCCTGTGCGCCATCTTCGCCGAAAGCCAGGTGCTCTCGGGCCTGCTGGGGGGCGAGGCCGGGGAGCTGGTCCGGGCGCTGGCCTTCCAGAACCTGCGGCCCGCCTACCCCAGGACCCTGGGCGGCAAGGTGTGGTGGCGGTTCGTGGAGAGCGTGGGGCCCTATGTCATCCAGCAGAACATCCTCTCCCAGCACTACCGGGCCCTGGACCCGGAGGACGGGCGGGTGTGCTCCTCCTTTGACCTGGAGGAAATCCGGCGGCAGCTGCGGGAACTGGAGGGAACGCCATGAACTTATCGAAGTTGTTGGGCGCGACTATCGCTTGCCTGCTGATTACCTTATTCTACGGCGGAGCGCTGCTGTTTCTCCTGTTTCTGGGGCTGATGGGGGCCTTCCCCCTGTATGTAACCCAAGCCCTCCTGGTTTTCGGCCCTGTCACGCTGGCCGCGGCCATCCTGTGGGCCAGCGGGTATCTGGGGGCGCGGGCCAAGCGGTATCTGCGCTATGGGGTCCTGGCGGTGTGCGCCGGGTGCGTCCTCTGGATCGGCGCGGGGATCTGGCGGGACAGCCTGGCCACGGTGGACGACCGGGAGCTGCTGCTGCGGGACTACGAGCCGTTCCGGGAGGACAACCAGCTGGCCACCCTGGACGAGCCCGCCTCCCTGGGATTTGACAGCCCCCACGCGCTCCGGCTGGACGGGGCCACGGCCCTGTACCCGGTGTACGGTGCCTTCGCCCAGGCGGTGTACCCGGAGGTGTGGCCGGAGAGCGGCATCGAGATCGAGTACTCCCCCTATGACATACAGGGCAGTACCGTCCTCTGTACCGGCACCAT
>CAJFNE010000074.1 GCA_904393855.1 uncultured Oscillibacter sp.
TCCATTTCAGTTCCATCCCCTATCATGAATCTGTACGGATGTAGTAGCGGCGCTTGCCGTTTTCCTCCCGGCGCTGTACCCGGCCCCGGACCTCCAGGTAGTCCAGGTGGGCCAGGGCCTCCCCCACGGCGAAGAACTTCTGCTCCAGGGGGAAGTCCGCCCAGCTGCGGCTGCGGATCTTCCAGCGCATCCGACCGGCGATGTCGTAGCCCGTCAGCCCCGGCTCGTCCCGGACGGTCTGCCAGGCGTCCTCAATCCGCCGCAGGTGGTGGGCGGTCAGCTCGTCCACCCGATCCGCCAGCACGCCGGTCTCCGCCCGGTGGGCCGGCAGCAGCAGCTTCACCGGCAGGTCCCGCACCTTCTGGAGGCTCTCCAGATAGCTGCCCAGGGCGTCGGGCATGGTCTCCCATCGGCAGATGTTGGGGGAGATGTGGAACAGGATGTGGTCCCCGGCAAAGAACCACTGATACTCCGGGTCGTAGAGGCACATGTGGCCCGGCGTGTGGCCCGGCGTCAGGATACAGTGGAGGTGATGGCCGCCGTAGGTCAGCACGTCCCCGTCTTTCAAATAGTGATATTGGGCCCAGACATCCGGCGCGGCCTCCTGGGCGGGGTTGGAGTCCCAGAGGTGGTCGATCTCCTCCTGGGTAAACCCGTCCTTGATGTACTCGGCGTAGATGTCCCGCCAACAGTCGTCGTCCATGTAGTCCTCCACGCCGGGGCCGTCGATCTCCCCGATGAAGAGGCTGCACCCCGGCCGCAGCAGCTCCGCCGCCAGGCCCACGTGGTCGCTGTGGAGGTGGGTTGCGAAGATGTCCAGCCGGTCCCGGTCCACCCGGAGCTCCGCCAGCTGGCGCTCCATGGCCACGCGGCAGGAGGCCCAGCGGAAGCCCGTGTCGATCAGCAGGCTGCGCTCTCCCTGGATCAGATAGCTGTTTAAGGTTTTCAGGGGACTGCCTTCCAGGGGAATCTCCAGCCGCCAGAGGCCCTCCGCGATGCGCTCCGCCATATGGTCACTCCTTGCTCTGTTCTGAATTTCATAAGAACGCCCGCTCTCCGCGGGCCTGACGCCAGTATAGCAGATTCCCCGGTGCTTGTCCAGAGAGGGGCGTGTTTCTGCTTGCGCCAGGTTTCCAACGGTGCTACAATATGACAAACCGATACTTTGGAGGCAAGACCCATGAAAAGAAAACTCACCTCACTGCTCTGCGTTCTGGTTTTCGCAATCAGTATGATCCCCTCCGCCTCCGCCCTGGAGGGGGAGGCCCTGCGGGCTGCGGACACCCTGGCCGCGCTGAACCTGGTGGACAGCGCCGGCGCCGCGGTGGACTACAACCTGAATAACACCGCCACCCGGGCCCAAGCGGCGCAGCTGCTGGTGCGGCTGGCCGGCGCGGAGGATGCCGCCCAGAGCGCTGGCAGTTCCGGCTTCCAGGACGTTCCCGCCTGGGCGGAGCCCTATGTGGCTTACGCCGCCCGGCAGGGCTGGGTCTCCGGCGTCAGCGCCCAGAACTTCGCGCCGGACAGCGCCGTTACCGCCAACACCTGGTGCGCCATGGTGCTGCGGATGCTGGGCTACAGCGACGCGGACGGGGACTTCACCGTGTCGGAGGCCGCTGTCTTTGCCCAGCGGATCGGCCTGACGTCCCAGAGCTACACCGGTACCCTGACGCGGGGCGACGTGTTCCAGATCATGCGGGACGCCCTGACTTTCCCCTACCAGGACGGCAGCGGCACGGTGATTGAGCGTCTGGTGGAGACGGGAACCTGCACCCGGGCCACCGCCAACGCCCTGGGCCTGCTGGACACGGAGCTGACCGCCCGGGAGATCGCGGACCGCTATACCGCCGCGGTCTTCTGCCTGGACCTCTACGAGACCCAGCAGGAGATTGACGCGGGAGTACCGGCGGCCAACGCCAGCGGTTTCTTCATCTCCTCCGACGGCGTGGCTGTCACCAACTACCACTCCATCGACGGCGGCATCTACGCCCTGGCCACCCTCTCCACCGGCGAGAGCTACCCGGTGGAGGAGGTCCTCTACTACGATCCGGAGATCGACATCGCCGTCCTACGGGTCTCGAAAACCTCCACCGCCGGCAGCACCACCTCCGCCTTCGCCTGCCTGGAGCTGGCGGGCACGGAGGACCTGCGCCCGGGCGATACGGTCTATGCCCTCAGCAACCCCCTGGGTCTGGGGCTGGCGGTCAGCTCCGGCGTGGTCAGCGCCGTGGGGCGGGAGGTGGATAGCTACGCCCTGCCCTGCGTTCTGAATACCGCCGACATCTCCCGGGGCAGCAGCGGCGGCGCGCTGCTGAACGCCTACGGCCAGGCGGTGGCCGTCACCACCGGCGCCTATACATACGGCAACAGCATGTACCTGGGCGTCCCCGTGGACCCGGTGATGTCCGCGGACCTCACCGCCCACAGCTGGACCCTGGCGGAGGTCAAGGCCCTGGAGGCCGACCGGGAGGACGCCGCCTGATCCCGCGCCCAATACAGAAAGTCCCCCGGACATCCGCAGGATGTCCGGGGGGTGTTTGCTTTATTGGGATTCCTGACTGAGGATGAAAGCCTCCAGCTCCTCCGCCGTCCGCACCACGGCCAGGGCCCCGGCGCCCTCCAGCTCGCCCGGGTCGGCGTAGCCGAAGAACTCCACGCCCACGCAGTCGATGCCGCAGGCCTTGGCCCCCAGTACGTCGAATTTCCGGTCGCCCACCATCAGGATCTCCCGTCGCTGGGCCTCCGTCAGGCCCAGGCGGCGCATGGTCTCCCGGATGACGTCCTCCTTCTCCCAGTCCACCTCCGGCGGACTGCCGGTGATGGCGCTCAGCAGCGGCGTGAAGCCGAACTTCTCGCAGATGGGCCGGCACATCATCTCCGGCTTGGAGGAGGCCAAAGCCAGCACATACCCCCGCGCCCTCATTCGGATCATGAACTCCCGCATACCCGGCGCCGCCGCGTTTTCAAACTTCCCGATGGGCACATACCGCTCCCGGAACAGGCGGATGCCCTCCTCCGCCTGGGCCGGGGTGAATCCGCAGTAGCGCATGTAGGAGTCCTGCAGCGGCGGCCCAATGAACTGCAGCAGCGTCTCCTCATCCGGCACCGGCTCCCCCATCTTCTCAAAGGCATAGCGCAGGGAGTTGAGAATGCCCTCCTTGGAATCCGTCAGCGTCCCGTCCAAATCCAAAAACAGATACCGATACACGGATGTCCCCCCTCTCTCTTTCAAATTCTACCATCATTTCTGTGGCCCCGCAAGAGAAAATATTGTATTCCGCGGCTGGACCCGGTTCGCCAATCGCCGGTTGACATCTCTTCCCGGGGATTCTATACTAAGCCATATCGAGGCTCGTCCACAGAGGGAGGAGGGGGAGCATGACATTTCAGCAATTGGCGTATGTGGCGGAAATTTTCAAATGCGGCTCCATCAACAAAGCGGCCCATCAGCTGGGGCTCTCCCAGTCCGGCATCTCCGCCGCGGTGCGGGAGCTGGAGGAGGAGCTGGGCATCCAGTTCTTCCATCGCAGCAACCGGGGCGTGGAGTTTACCCCGGAGGGGGAGAAGTTCTTGAGCTACGCCGTCTCCCTCCTGGAACAGAAGCGGCGGATCGAGCGCCTGTACGGCCCCGGCCGGAACGAGGCCGCGCCCGTCCGCTTCTCCGTGTCCACCCAGCGCTATCCCTTTACGGAGGACGCCTTTCTGCGGATGCTGCAGGCCGCGGAGGACAGCCGCTACCGCTTCTCCATCAAGGAGACGGGCATGGACGCCGTGATCGACGATGTGTACGACCACCGCTCCGACCTGGGCGTGATCTTTCTGACGGAGCTGACGGAGAAGATCATCCGCCGCCTGCTGGACGCCCGGTCCCTGGTGTTCCATGAGATTGCCGCCGTGCCCCCCTGCATCTACGTCCGCCGGGAGCACCCCCTGGCGGGGCGGGAGACCGTGGCGGAGGCGGATCTGGAGGGATATCCCTATGTCTCCTTTGAGCACGCCCAGGGCGTGGCGGTGGATTTTTCCGAGGAGTACCCGGAGATGTCCCTGCGGCGGCCGGACCGCTGGATTCATGTGAATAACCGGGCCACCATGATGAACGTCCTGGCCCGGACGGACGCCTACACCACCGGCAGCGGGCTGCTGGTGGAGGACTTCATCAGCCAGGCGGTGGTCACCGTGCCCCTGGAGGGGAAGCGCCCCATCCACATCGGATGGATCGCGCCCCGGGGCAGCCGGCCCTCCCCCAGAGCCGCGCAGTTCCTGCGGCTGCTGGAGGACTCCGTGTCGGATTCCATTGAGTTCACAGCGCGGATGCACCGATCCCTGGCGGCGGAGGGCCGCCCTGAAACGCAAAAGGAGGAAACGGAATGCCAACCAACGTAACGGAGCTCATGAAGAACTGGAACGTGTCCCTCAGCGGTGTGCTGTCGGCCCTGATCACGCTGCTGGTGTGCCTGGTGGTGACCCGGATTGTGCTGAAGCTGCTGCGGCGGCTGCTGAACAATTCCAAGCTGGATGCCCGGATGCAGAAATACGTGCTCTCCGGTGCCAAGGTACTGCTGTACCTGCTCACCGCCATCATCGTGGTGGGGAGCATGGGGGTGGACATGACCTCCCTGGTGGCGCTGCTGTCCGTGGCGTCCCTGGGCGTCACCCTGGCGGCGGAGGACATTCTGGCCAACGTGGCCGGCGGCCTGGTGATCCTCTCCTCCCATCCCTTTGCCATCGGGGATTATATTGAGGTGTCCGGCACCGCCGGCACCGTGGAGGAGATCCGCCTGAACCACACCACGCTCGCCACGCCGGACGGCCTGACGGTGCTGCTGCCCAACAAGACCCTGGCGGACTCCCAGGTGATCAACTACTCCTCCCTGGGCCGGCGGCGGGTGACCCAGGTGATCAGCGCCTCCTATGACGATGCCACGGAAACCGTGCGGGCCGCCTGTCAGACGGCCATGGACAACACCCCGGGCATCCTGCGGGACCCCGCCCCCGCCGTGTACGTCACGAATTACGGGGAGAGCGCCATCGAGTACACGATCTACTGCTGGACGGCTACGGCGGATTACCTGCCGGCCAAGTTCGCCCTGGCGGAGAACCTGCGGTCCGCCTTCGCGGCCCATGGCGTCACCATGACCTACAACCATTTGAATGTGCACATTGTCCCCCCGCAATAGATTGGGAGGCGCTCCGCATGGAGCGCCTCCCAGTCTGTCGATAAACCCAGGAATCCCAGATGGCGGGAGGGAAGGGTGTGCGCGGGAAACCCAGGAAGGGTGTCCTGCGCCGTTAAAATCATAAGTTTTCAGAACCTTAAAAAGTTCTGAAAACTTGTTCAGCTTGTCGAAAAGGCTTTTTCGACAAGCTGGGAGGCGCTCCGCATGGAGCGCCTCCTTTTCCCGGAGCATCCCTGCCGCCCCGCAAATAACCGACGGAAATCGTCGCCGCGCAGGCTGGATTTTTCATCGATACGATGTTTTTGTATCATGTTCATAACTTTTAACTGGGGGATCGGAAAAAGCTTCCGCCCCCCGACTGCCGCAGCTTTCGACAGAATTCGACAAAATTCTTGTATTTATCCCCGCTTTTTGGTATGATATTGGTGCAATAGGAATGTGTTTCCTGGGTGGTCCGGCGTCCGGCGGCAAATGCTATGGGCAACGGATGGCCGGACAGCCGTTTTCCGTCTATGGGCGGTGTGGCCGGTGGGTGCGGGAAAGGAGTTTTTCATGGAAGCGGAACGGATGGAGCTGGCGGCGCTGCTGCCCAATATTGCCGCCCAGGCGCGGGGCGCATTGAGTAATCTCCGCCTGGCGGCGGCGCAGCTGGCGCCGGCGGAGGCCCGGGAGCGGGACTCCGCGTTGGATCAGCGGGCGGCCCTGCTGGATCAGAGCTATTACCGGCTCCTGCGGCTGGTGAACAATCTCTCTTGGATGGACTGCATGGCGGAGGGCCGGCCGCCGCGCCTGAAGAACTGGGACCTGGTCAGCCTGATCGGAGAACAGTGCGAGCGGGCGGCGGGGCTGGCGGAGCTGCTGGGCCTGCAGCTTCGCTTCGTCTGCTCCCTGGAGCGGCACATCTGCGCCGTGGACAGCGATGCGCTGGAGCAGATTCTCGATCAGCTGCTGTCCAACGCCATGAAATTCACGCCGGCCGGCGGCGTTCTGACGGTGGAGCTGCGGCAGCTGCAAAAGCGGGTGCTGGTGTCTGTGGAGGATACCGGGTGCGGCATTTCAGAGGAGCAGCTGGCCGTGCTCTTCGACCGATATCTCCATGCCGACCGGCCGGATACGCCGGCCCATGGCCTGGGCCTGGGTCTGGCCATCTGCCAGCGGCTGGCGGAGCTCCAGGGCGGAGCGCTGATGGCGGTGTCCACTCCCGGAAAGGGCAGCCGGTTTACGCTCTCCCTGCCGGACCGGCAAGTGAGCGGAGCGGTCTCCGACATTCGATTCGATTACAGCGGCGGCTTCAACAAGACCCTGCTGGGTCTGGCGGATGCACTTCCGGCGGAGGCGTTCTTGCTGCGCAGCCAGGGCTGACCGGCGGCGCGCGATGGGGACAATGGGCTGCGAAAAATTTCGCGGCCCATCTTTTTATTCCCTTTTTGCGTCGGATGGGGTATGATATCTAAGTGTGATCACCAGTTTGAGAGGAGGGAGACGTTTGGCCCACGTATTTGTCGCCATGAGCGGCGGGGTGGACAGCTCCACGGCCGCTTTGCTTCTGCAGGAGGAGGGGTACCAGCTCACCGGCGTCTATCTGCGCATGTTCCGCGAGGAGGAGCTGGGCAAGGCCGCCGGGGAATCCTGCGGCGCCCAGACGGCCCGGCGGGACGCGGAGGCGGTGGCCCGGCGGCTGGGGTTCCCATTCCACACCTTTGACGTCTCCCCGGTTTTTCGGGAGACTGTTCTGCAAAACTTCGTGCGGGAGTATCAGGCGGGCAGAACGCCGAACCCCTGCGCGGTGTGCAACCGCGCCGTGAAATTCGGGGCTCTGCTGGACCAGGTTCGGTCCATGGGAGCGGATTACCTAGCCACGGGGCACTACGCCCGGGTGCAGCGGGACCAGGCCTCCGGCCGCTACCTGCTGCTGCGGGGCTTGGACCGCGGCAAGGATCAGAGCTACTTCCTCTATATGCTGACCCAGGAACAGCTGTCCCACGTGCTGTTTCCCCTGGGCGGCCTGGACAAGGCCCGGGTCCGGCAGCTCGCGGAGGAGCACGGCCTGGTCAACGCCCAAAAGCGGGACAGCCAGGACATCTGCTTCGTGCCGGATGGAAAGTACGCCGACTTCATTGAGCGCTTCACCGGGACGCCTGCGCCCGCGGGGGACTTCCTGGACCAGGAGGGGCGTGTCCTGGGGCGGCACCGGGGGCTGATCCGCTACACCCACGGGCAGCACAAGGGGTTGGGGCTCTCCACGGAGGAGTCCCTCTACGTCCTCGACAAGGACGCCGCGGCCAACACCATCCGCTTGGCACCGGACAGCGCCCTGTGGAGTACGGTCCTGACGGCGGAGCGGGTCAACTGGATCGCCATTCCAGAGCTGACGGGTCCCCTGCGGGTCACCGCGAAGACCCGCCACAGCCAGCGGGAGGCGGAGGCCGTGGTGGAGCCGCTGCCGGACGGAAACTGCCGGGTGACTTTCTCGGAACCCCAGCGGGCCATCACCCCGGGGCAGTCGGTGGTTTTCTACAACGGGGAGGTCGTCGTGGGCGGCGGGACGATCTGCGGGTGACAGCGGTCTGGATTCCCCCGTGGTCCGCTCCAATAGAAACGCCCCGCGGGACTGACGCTGGCGGCCAGTCTGGCGGGGCGGCGGCGCCCATTGCGACGGGATGCCACGGGGGCCGGGGTAGTCCATCAGCGGTCACTGGCAAGCCAGCAGTCCTGATAGATCAGATCGTCCACATCACCAGGGGGAAACATGGAAATTGGCACGTTCATCGTATAACCTCCTTTGCAGTTCCTCCCAGTATATGCGCCATCTTCAGGGAATATGCCTCTTTTCTTGCGCGGCAAAAAAGCTGTCGAAGAATTTTTGAATTTTCCTGGGGCAAGAGCCTTGACAGGACCACCATGGCTGTGGTATTCTATTAGTTGCCGACAGCTGCCGGTGTGGTGGAATGGTAGACACAGGGGACTTAAAATCCCCCGGTAGCGATACTGTACCGGTTCGAGTCCGGTCACCGGCACCACGAAAAGAATATCGCGGAGTAGAGCAGTTGGTAGCTCGTCGGGCTCATAACCCGGAGGTCGCAGGTTCAAGTCCTGTCTCCGCAACCAAAAAGTCCTGAAATTCCAAGGGTTTCAGGACTTTCCTTTTGCCCTGATGCAATTTGCAGTGGTTCTGCCCGGAGAGAAACTCTCCGGGTATTCATAATTTTTAGTCCCTCATCGGCCCGAATTTTTCCACCTTCGAGGATCTCCTGGTCTTGTCTTTCCCCCTCTCCTTTTGCAGCAAAGTAGGCAGCACCGCAGAGTTGGGGGACTCAGCAGGACCACTCGGCGGATCCGCTGAAGCGAGGGAAGATCGATCCATCTGAGACTCCCAAAACGCCGCCGGGCGGAGAGAATCCCCGCCTGGCGGCGTCCATTTTCTGTGAAGGATTTGCTTTGATCAGAACCAATCCCATGGAGCGGTCAACACGACAGGCCCGCGCCGAACCGGGGATCACCCCATCAGCGCGCAGCCGCGCGTGATCATGGCGGCCATCTGGGGGCGGGGAACAGCGCCCTAGGGGTTCCGGGTGCTGCCAGACGTTCCGCTGATGATATTCTCCGCCGCCTGCTGGCGCTC
>CAJFNE010000075.1 GCA_904393855.1 uncultured Oscillibacter sp.
CAGGAGCACCGCGGAGACGCACAGCAGCGCAATGGTGATATTCTGGATGAAATCCCGGCGCTTCCGGGTGCGCTCGCTCATGCGGTGCCGCCTCCCCTCTCAGTAGGATTCGTTTTTATCCGGGTCGACGCCTTCGGGCTGGGTGATGGGCAGCGTCAGCCGGACGGTGGTGCCCGGTCCCTCGTGAGGGGCCAGGGAGATGGTGCCGTGATGGCGCTGCATGATTTCCAGCGCGATGGAGAGACCCAGGCCCGTGCCGCCGGACTCCCGGGACCGGGCCTTGTCCACCCGGTAGAACCGCTCAAAAATCCGGTCCCGGTCCTTGGTGGGGATGCCGATGCCGTCGTCGCAGACATCCATCCAGACGCTGTCCTCCGTGGAGCCGGCGGTGACACGGATATGACCGCCGTCCGGCGTGTACTTGATGGCGTTGCCGATGACGTTCATCATCACCTGCTCCAGGCGGCTGCGGTCCCCCACCACCAGGGGCAGCGGGCCCTCCGGCTCGTAGACCAGCTGGTGGCCCCGCTGCTTGGCGTTCAGGGCGTTGGCCCGCACCACGCTCTCAATGGCCTCCCCGAAGGGGAAGCGGGAGAGGAGCAGCTCCGCGTCGCCGGCGTCCAGGCGGCTGAGGATCAACAGCTCCTGGACGATGTGGGTCATCCGGTCGGTCTCATTGATAATGATGTCCAGAAAATTGTTGGAGGTCTCCAGAGGGATGTCGCCATTGGCGTCCCGGAGGGTCTCGGCGTAGCTGCGGACGTTGGTGAGGGGGGTACGCAGCTCGTGGGAGACGTTGGCCACGAACTCCTTGCGGCGCTCCTCATTGCGGTGCTGCTCCGTCATGTCGTGGAGCACGATCAGCACGCCGCCCTGCTCGTGGTCGGAGAAAGGGGCCAGGTACACGTCCAGGGTCCGGTCCCCCACTTTCAGCTCCTCCTCCACGTAGTTGGGCCGCTGCAGGGCCAGCACCTCCTCAAAGGGGTGCATGTCTCCCAGCAGCTCCTCATAGGTGCAGTCCGGCTCCACGGTCCGCTGCAGCAGCTGGTTGGCGGCGGGGTTGCAGTGGATCAGGTATCCGGCGTGGTCAAAGGCCACCACGCCATCCGTCATATGGAGGAACAGGGTATCTAGCTTGTCCCTCTCGTTCTCCACAGCAGCCAGGGTGGCCTGCAGCACCCCGGCCATCTCATTGAACGTTCCGGTGAGGATGCCGATCTCGTCGGTGGACTCCACCGGCAGGCGGCTGTCGAAGTCGCCGGCCGCCACCTTCTCCGCGCCGGCGGTGAGCTTCTCAATGGGGCCCACCATGGTCTTGGACAGCAGGAAGCTCAGCAGGAAAGAGATCAGCAGGCCGATGACCAGCGCCTGCATGATAATGAGGAACAGCTGACTGTTCAGGCCGGAAACCGTGTCCTTGTTGTCCAGAATGTAGATGATATAGGAGTGGTCGCCGCCCATGACAGGCACCGCCACATCCATGTAGTCCGCTGTGATGTCGCTGTCCGCGCCCACAGCGGTCTCGTCCCCGTTGGCCACGGCATTTCGGGCGGTCAGCAGATTCAGGCTCTGCTCCCGGGGCAGGGCCGCCTCATCGGCGGAGCCGGCCAGGTACTCCCCGGTGGTGCCGTCCAGCACAAAGTAGTTGCGGGTCCGGTAGTCAATACCCAGCGGACCGGCGTTGGTGTCCAGCATCTCCTTGATCAGGTCCGCGCCGTTTTCCTCGGCGGCGGCGCTGCGCAGGTCAGCCATAAAGTCCCGCTGATCGGCGCCAAAGACGCTGTTCATCTGCTGGTAAAAGGTATCGATATAGAAGCTGGAGACGCTGGTGGTCAAAAACGCGCCCACCACCGCCATCAGGGATGTGATCAGCAGCAGCAGGATCAGGGTCAGCTTCATATGCAGGCTGCGGAACACGGGAACCACCCCCTTTTCGCAGGATTGCGCCCCGGGGTCACACCGGAGCTATGCGCGGGCTGGAGACTCAGGGCACGGCGAAGTAATACCCCGCGCCCCGGCGGGTGAGGATATAGACCGGATTGGCCGGGTCCGACTCAATTTTTTCCCGCAGACGTCGGACGGTCACGTCCACCGTCCGCACGTCGTCGCCCACATAGCCGTAATTCCAGACCTGCTCCATGAGGTCCACCCGGGAGTAAACCTTGTTGGGGTGGCTGGCCAAAAACGTCAGCAGCTCATATTCCCGCTGGGTCAGACTGATGGCCTTTCCGGCCCGGAACACCTGGTGGCTGTCCGTGTTGATGGACAGATCCCCCGCCACAGGCATGGCACTGGTGGAGGCCGAGGCCGCCGCCGCGGCAGCCATGGCGGTGCGGCGGATGTTGGCGGACACTCGGGCCAGCAGTTCCCGCATGGAGAACGGCTTGGTGATATAGTCGTCGGCGCCGATCTCCAGGCCGAAGACCTTGTCGGCCTCCTCCTCCCGGGCGGTGAGGATGATGACGGGCACGCTGCTGCCCCCGGTCCGCAGGGAACGGCACACGTCAAAGCCGTTCATCTTCGGCAGCATCACGTCCAGTAAAATCAGGTCCGGGTCCTGGGTCCGGGCTTTTTCCAGCCCGTCCTCGCCGTCATAGGCCTCCAGGGTCTGGTAGCCCTCCCGCTGCAAATTGAAGCGCAGAATATCCACAATGTTCTTCTCGTCCTCAACAATGAGGACGGTCTTTTGCCGATCCATACACAACCCTCCGTTGTCTCTCACAGATTCAGCTGCACCTTGGCCTTCAGCACGGCGGCCACGGTTTTGGCGTCCTCGATCTCCCCGGTGAGGCAGCGGTGGACCATCTCCGGAAAGGGGATGCGCTCCACCCGCAAAAACTCATCCGGATCGGGAGACTGCTCCTCCATCCGCAGGCCCCGGGCCAGGAAGAGATGCAGCACCTCGCTGTAGCAGCCGGGGGCCGGGAGAATCCGGCCCAGCGGCAGGAAGATGTCCGGCACGGCGCCGGTCTCCTCCTTCAGCTCCCGCAGAGCGCCGGTCACCGGGTCCTCGCCCGGGTCCAGCTTGCCGGCGGGGATCTCCAGCAGCGTACGGCCGAACACATAGCGGTATTGGGTCACAGTCAATACGTTGTTCCGCTCGTCCAGCGGCAGGATGGCCACGCCGTCCACGTGGTCCACCACCTCCCGGGCGGCGGTATGTCCGTTGGGCAGCAAGACCTGGTCCACATGCACGCTGAAGATCTTTCCCTGATATTTGTCCTCACGGCTGATGGTTCTCTCTGTCAGGTCCATGGGTTGTTCCATGCGATGACACCCCTTGTCTCTCTTTGAATTTAAAAGCATTTTATTATACCACTTCCCGGCACGCTTGTCAAAATGGCACCTCAGCTCCCTTTTCAAACTGCATAGTATCGAGGATAATTCTCCGCCGGTCGCATCAAAGTGCATGGGTCTGTGAATGAGAGCAAAGCAGCGCCATGATCGTGGATATGGTGCAGCACCGGCGGCCATATGGTATGATGTGATGGGAAACATAAAAGAAAGCTGTAAGATTCGCGTTCAAACGTTGTGTCTATCAGTGAACGGGCCACGATGAAAGCGAGGTGAAAACCGATGGATGACGGAAAAATCGTTCAGCTATACTGGGACCGGGACGAACAGGCCGTCCCCGCCACAGCGGACAAGTACGGGAACTACTGCGCCTCGATCGCCAGGAACATCCTGGGCAGTCAGGAGGACGCCGAGGAATGTGTCAATGACACCTACCTCTGTGCCTGGAATTCCATGCCGCCCCACAGGCCAAAAATATTGTCCGTATTCCTGGGAAAGCTCACGAGAAACGTATCTCTGAACCGATACAAG
The DNA here is from genome assembly GCA_904393855.1 of uncultured Oscillibacter sp. GTDB lineage: Bacteria > Bacillota > Clostridia > Oscillospirales > Oscillospiraceae > Oscillibacter. The sequence goes on from CAJFNE010000075.1 coordinate 3,826, forward strand.
TATGATACGGCCGAAAAACGGGGCGGCGGAGAGGTTCCGGTTGTGCTCGACGAAATCGCGGAGCTTGTATCCGGCACGGACAGCGTAGAGCGGGAAGTGGACCGCGGGGAGCTTGTAAGCGCAATTGACACCTTTTTGAAGCGGCTCCCGGCGGATCGGAGAAGCATGTTTGTCTGCCGATACTGGTATTTTGACAGTGTTTCCTCCATTGCGTCCCGATTCGGCATGACGGAAAACCATGTGTCCGTCACGCTGAATCGTCTGCGCTTCAAACTGCGCCATGATCTTTTGGAAAGGGGTTTTGACCTATGAGAAAAGAAGAATTCTGTGAAGTTCTCGGCGATATCAACGAGGCCTATGTGAAAGAGGCCCGGGCGGATCGCAAAGCCAGGAGGCCCAGCTGGCAGAAGTGGGGCGCGATAGCCGCCTGTTTCTGTCTGCTGGTCGTCGGCGGCGTCATGCTCTCGCAGCACAGCGGACAAGCGGCTCCTGATCCTGATATGGTTCAAATTCCGAATCCTGTCATTTCAGTTGCGTCTGTTGAGGAAATGGAGACATACCTGGACTTTGACGTTCCTGTTCTGGACAATGAGGTGGAGTCCTACTCGGTTCTTGTTGAGGATCAGTACCCTGTCATGGGACAGATCCATTACGCGGACGGTTCGGAATTCCGCATGCAGTATGGCAGCGGGGATATCAGCGGTATCTACGGCGGCACACTCCAGGAGAGCCAAGATGTCGAGGGAGTAACCGTCGCATACTATCAATATGCGGATACTTCCTATGCCATTTGGGAGCAAAACGGATTTACGTTCAGCTACGTATATACCAGCAGCGGCAGCGCGGAGGTGGAGAGCATCATTCAGCAAGTTGCGTAAATTGCCCTTGGGTTCTGTCCCCGAGACCTAGATGCGAGGAGCGGCTATTTCACTCAGAAATAGCCGCTCTTTTTCCCTGCGGTGTAAAGACGCGCCGGTCCTGGATGAACGAGGTCCATACTTGCCTCCCGCCGGCAGGTATGGTAGAATCGTACCAGATTGCCCACGGCCCACCCTGGAAGTCAAAGGAGGGATTCCCTATGGACCCCAAGGACCTGGTGCGTGCTTTCTATGAACGTGTGGTCTCGGAAAACCGTCTGGATGAGATTTCGGCGTATGTGTCGCCTTTCTGCCGCCTGGTCAACGGGGCGGATTCCCGGCCCCTGGGGGCGGAGGGCATGGCGGAGCACATCCGGGCCACCAAGGGAACCTACCCGGATTACACGATCCGGATTCTGCGGCAATTCCGAGACGGGGAATATGTGATTTCCGAATTTCAAATGGAGGACACCCACGCCGGGACCTGGCTGGGGATTCCCCCCACCGGCCGGCGGCTCTCCTTTACCGGCGTCAATATCGACCGGGTCTCCGGCGGAAAAATCGTGGGGCACGGCGGCGCCGTCAATACCTTTGAGACGCTGCTGGCGGAGCAGCTGATCGAGCCCGCGTTCCCCTGACACATTGACATCATCCAACGCAAGGAGTTTCCAGCTATGCAGCCTACAGTCAGCATCATCGTTCCGGTCTACAACGCGGAGGCCACTCTCCGCCGCTGCGTGGACAGTATTTTGACCCAGCAGTACACAGACTTCGAGCTGCTGCTGGTGGACGACGGCAGCACCGACGCCTCCGGCGTCATCTGCGACGAATACGTCGCCCAGGACGCCCGGGTGCATGCGATCCACCAGGAGAACGCCGGCGTCTCCACCGCCCGGAATCGGGCCTTGGACCAGGCCCAGGGCGTCTATCTGCAGTTTTTGGACAGCGATGACTGGATCACCGCCGACGCCACCCGCTCCCTGGTACGGGCGGCGGAGGCCCACCGGTGCGACCTGGTGATCGCCGACTTCTACCGGGTGGTGGGAGAGCGGCTCTCCCGCAAGGGGGACATTGACGAGGACGCCGTCCTCACCCGGGAGGAATACGCCGCCCATATGATGGAGAATCCGGCGGACTTCTACTATGGGGTTCTGTGGAACAAGCTCTACCGCCGGGAGATCGTGGAAAAGCACCGCCTGCGTATGGACCCGGAGATCAGCTGGTGCGAGGACTTCCTGTTCAATCTGGAGTATATCCGCCGGGCGGAAGGGTTCTATGCCCTGCAGGTCCCCATCTACTACTATGTGAAGACCAAGGGCTCCCTGGCCACCCAGGGTCTCACCGTCTCCAAAACCGTGAAGATGAAGCTGACGGTGTTTGAGTACTACCAGCAATTCTTCAAAACCGTGCTGGACGAGGAGGAGTACGAGCGCTCCCGGCTGAAGGTCTACCGCTTCCTGGTGGACGCCGCCGGGGACGGCGCCGTCTCCCCGCTGCCCACCGCCCGGAAGCTGGGCAGCGAGCGGGTGCGTGCCTGCGCCGGCGGCCTGCTGGGGGAGGGCTGCCTCTGCGACGCTTTCCGGGAGCGGAAGCTGCTGGAATCCCACCTGGAAACCGCGGCCCTGAAAAACGGCCTGACCCTGCAGGATGCGCAGCTGCTGCTGGCGCTGCATCAGCTGAGCCAGCCCTGCACCCGCCGGGAGCTGGCCGATTTTCTGAACCTCTCCCGAAGCTCCCTGGCCCTGGCCCTTCAGCGGCTCACCAGCAAGGGGCTGCTGGAACGGGAGGCTGCCTCCGACAGCGAGGAACGCCAGCCGGTGCTGACACCGGAGTCGGACTCCATCCTGCAGGACCTGGAGCTGGCCGCCGCGGACTGTCAGGACATCCGTATGGCGGACTTCAGCCCGGAGGAACAGGCAGAGTATCAGGCCATGGCCCAAAGAATCACCAGAAACATTCAAAAATCTCTGCAATGAAAAGCCGCCGTCCACCCCTCTGCATCAGGGATGGACGGCGGTTCTGCCGTATCAGACCGGCATATCCGACAGGGACTCTCGCTTGAGAAGCCGGTAGGCCCGCACATACACCACCACAACGAAGATCACGAAGATCACAGTGGCCTGGATCGTTCCCATCATGGCGCAGCTATCGTAAAAACCGTGGAGAAAGACTGCCCACAGGTAGCCCCGCCGCAGATTCCGCCGCACACCCGCTATGTCGCCCCGGCCGCGGCTGCGCTTGGCCCGCCCGTAGAAAAGCCCCATGTACACCGCAAAGGCCATATGTCCCGGCACCGCCAGCAGCGCCCGAGGCAGCGCAACGGAGAGGCCGTAGTGAAGGACATACTGGATATTCTCAAAGGCCGCGAACCCCAGCGACACAAAGACCGCGTAGACAATCCCGTCAAAGCGGTAGTTAAAAGCGGGGTGATTCCAGGTGCACCGCTTCAGCAGCAGGAATTTCATCCCCTCTTCAATGACCGCCACCACCAGAAAGGCCAGCAGCACCGTGTAGATCGGACTGCTGGACCGTACCAGCAGCGTCAGGAACGACTCCGCCAAGCTCTCCAGGAAGCCGGAACAGACGGCCGCAACAACCCCCATCAGCAGCAACAGCACCAGCAGTCCCGGCGGTTCCTTTTCAACGGTGTCGTGACGATAAATGTACCGCAGCAGAAAGGCCGCCGGCAGGACCGCCGCCAAAATATATACCGCCAGGATCGGCAGCAGCGGCAGCATGGGAAACAGAAAATACATCGGCGCGCCCCCCCCGTCACACTTTGTCAAACTTCATGATTCGACATTGTAACATAAACCAGAGGGTTCGCGCAATGTTGCCGTGGAAATTCCACAAAGCTGGCCATATTTTTATGTGGAAGAATGTCCCTCTTCCTCCGGCAGCAGCGGACTGTACATCATAATGGCGTCGTTGGCGAAGAGAAAGGACTCCCCCACCAGCCGACCCTTCCAGTCAAAGATCCTGCGGTACAGTTCATTGTGCCGGATATAACCTCCCCAGGAGGCCTGGTCCATCCGGTGGTTCCGCTCCACGATCTCATAGCGGAACTCCGGCGGCGCCATGGCACACCATTCCCCTTCCAGCTCCCGCTCCCCCACCCGGACACAGAGCTGAAAAGGCTGATCCGTGTCGTTGCGGATCATCAGGTCCCGGTGGGGATAGGCACAGGTGGCACCGCTGCCGAAGGGCTGGGTCCGGTTGGCGTCCGGGAACACATCGTGGGAGTGGCGGTACCGCTCCACCACCGTCAGCGGCGTGTGGAGGGTCATCCAGAAGATCAGATTGGAGAGCTGACAGAGCCCTCCGCCCACATCACTGCCGATCCGGCCCAGGAACAGCACCATGCCGTCCCGGTACCCCTTCCGGCGAGTGGGCTTTCCGATCAGCCGCCAATAGCTGAAGGTCTCACCAGGGTACAGGACCACTCCATCCAGCCGGGCTGCCGCCAACCGGAGATTGACCACCTTGTTCTCCTGGAGGGCCTGGTCCTCCCCCCGCAGGTGGCGGTACAGCGGCGTAGCATGGGCGAACTGCACACAGGGCAGCCGCTCTGCCCTGCGCCGTCTGGCCCAGTGAAACCGCGGAGACATCCAGAGCAGATGCCGCCTGCCGCTGTAATAGGCCTTCCCCAGCCGAAGCCGCAGCCAGCTGCGGTGAATGGGCGGACGGAGCTGCCGGTTTCTGGGATCAACCATAGGGGACACCTTCCTCGTCATGCAAATTCAAGCGCGCTTTGGTATCATGATACAGGGCGATTCAACATAATTCCTCACAAAACAGTAACAAAACTCCATGCGCAATGCAGCGCACCATTATCTCAGGTAAATCAACATTTTCAGCTGCCCAAAGATTTTGATTTCTATATAAAAAAGAGACAGTCTTTCGACTGTCTCTCCTGTGTTGGCGTTACCTATTTTCCCAGGCCGTCGCCAGCCAAGTATTGTCGGCAGAAGTGAGCTTAACTACCGTGTTCGGAATGGGAACGGGTGGACCCTCACTCTAATCAACACCAACTACGTC
>CAJFNE010000076.1 GCA_904393855.1 uncultured Oscillibacter sp.
CCGTCACCACCAGCTCGCCGGTGGCGCTGATCACCGCCCGGTTCAGGTGCCCGCCCACCACATGGCCCTGCGCGTCGCCGGCGCTCATGTGCAGGTGGCAGTAGACGTCCCCGCTCATGGTGGTGATGGTGCCGGTGAGGGAGACGATCTCATAGCTCCCCTGGAAGTGGTTGGCGTGGTACTGCTTGCTCACCGTGTCAAACACGCCCACGGTGAAGTCGTTCACCGCGCCCAGCCCCTGGACCGTGGCCAGCTGGATGCCCTCCTGCCGGGCGATGGCCTGGACCTGTTCCACAATGTCCTCGCCGGGGTCCAGACGGATCACATAGGTACTTTCAAATCTGCGGTATTCCATTTCGGTGCCCTCCTTGGAGACAGTCTATCACGGAGACGGGAGGGAATCAAGAGAGGGTCAGGTCCCCCTCCTGAATCCAGCCGATTTTTCGGAAGAACAGGCCGAAGGCCCAGGTTAGGACGGCGGGCAGCACGAAGGAGATCAGGAGCAGTCCCGCCCAGTCCCAGGCGGTGGGGACGATGGCGGCGGCCCCGTTGGCCAAGGCCGTCTCGCTGGGGGATACCCAGCCAGTCCAGACGCCCAGCTGCCCGCACAGGCCGCAGGTTCCCATGCCGGAGTTGATGGGGTCTCCGTTCATCTCCAGCTGGAACACGCAGGTGGCCAGGGGGCCGGTGACGGCGGAGGTCAGGATGGCGGGCAGCCAGATGCGGGGGTTCTTCACGATGTTGGGCATCTGCAGCATGGAGGTGCCGATGCCCTGACTGACCAGGCCCCCCCAGCGGTTCTCCCGGAAGGAGAGAACCGCGAAGCCCACCATGTTGGCGCAGCAGCCCGCCACGGCGGCGCCGCCGGCCAGACCCGTCAATCCCAGCACGGAGCAGATGGCGGCGGAGGAGATGGGCAGGGTCAGGGCGATGCCCACCAGCACGGACACCAGCATCCCCATCCAGAAGGGCTGCAGCTCCGTGGTTTTCATGATCAGCTGGCCGAAGGCGCTGGCCGCACCGCCAATGGGCGGGGCGATCAGCCAGGCGGCGCCGATGCCGATGAGGATGGTGACGATGGGGGTCACCAGGATGTCCACCTTCGTCTCCTTGCTGACGGCCTTGCCGCACTCCGCGGCGATGATGGCCACAAACAGCACGGCCAGGGGCCCGCCAGCTCCGCCCAGGGCGTTGCAGGCGTAGCCGACAGTCACCAGGGAGAACAGCACCATAGGCGGCGCCTGGAGGGCGTAGCCGATGGCCACCGCCATGGCAGACCCGCTCATGAAGGAGGCCAGCCCGCCGACCGTGTACCCCACACCGTTGATGGTGATGATCTGCGCCGTGAGGAATCCGATGTGGAACTGGGTGCCGAGCGTGTTGAGGATCGTGCCGATCAACAGGGAGCAGAACAGGCCCTGGGCCATGGCGCCCAGGGCGTCGATGCCGTACCGGCGTGCGGAGATCACAATGTTTTTGCGCTGGAGGAAACCTTGTAAACGTTCCATGGGAGACACCTGCTTTGCTGTAAAATGAAAAAGAGTACACAGGTGTCATGACACCTGTGTACCACACTATACACGGAAAGGACGCCCTTGTCAACGCCTAATTTCGCCTTCCCTGGGACCACCGGGGCCTTTAGGCCTCCACCAAGATGCCCAGCTGCCGCAGGGCCGCCAGCACCCGCCGGCAGGCGGCCTCGTCGGGACAGGCCAGGGTGTGCAGGTGGATGCCGCCCGTCAGGTCCGAGAGAGGGCGGGCGTCGGACTGGGCGCAGCGGGAGAGGAACTGCTGGACATCGTACCGGCTGGAGAGCTGGAGGGGGCCGGTCAGCTGGCCGTAGATGGGGTGCTCCACGATCACGTCCAGCACCGTGCAGCCGTTGTCCACCATGGCGTTCAGCTCCGCCTCCATGCCGGCGGCGTCATGCTGGACAGCCACCTGCCGCACCAGGCCTGCCGTCTCCCGCAGGATCACATAGCCCCGGGGCGTGGCAGTGATCTCCGCCCCGGAGGCCCGCAGCAGCGCCACATCCCCCACAATGATCTGCCGGCTGACGGAGAACCTGCCCGCCAGCGCCCCCGCGCTGACAGGCTGGAGGGACCGCTGCAAAATTTCCAAGATCGCCTGACGGCGCTGTTCAGCCTGCATGAAAAACCTCCTGCGCATATTTGCCCGGATCCATTCGGCGGGAATGGGGGAGCCGGAGGGGGGCCCTCCATCTCCCCGCGCACGCACCCTGTCATGACAGCAGTATACCACGCGAGAAGAGAAATGCAAACAGCTCGCATCCTTTTCTGAGAAAGTTTTGTGATTTTTCACAGGGAAACGGAGCATCTTTATGAATTCAGCTGATATTTTTTTCAGTTGTTTTCTTCAATTTTGTAAAAATTCTATGTCACAAGAGGTTGACTTTCCCCGGCAGACTCGCTAGAATAAAAAGCAACCTTGTACGCCGTGATCCGCGTACCAAAGCCAAGCAGAGAGGAGCTGAGCCCGATGACAGGTACCGCGATGTACAATCAGATGATGGCTCAGACTACGTTCGGCTCTTGTGCGAACGCTGCTTCCTGCTGCGCGAAGATTGCCGCCATGGACGCCATTTTTGTGGCGTCCATTATTATTTGCGGCCTGATTAGCCTGTCCATTTCCATTCTGGGCATTGTCCTGGTATTGCTGGTAGGCCTGGTAATTTGCGGAAAAGTGAACAGCCATCGGGCGCGAAGGTCTTTGTAATTCCCTGGATACAGCAAAGCGGCTGCGCTCTCATAGCACAGCCGCTTTTTTGTTGTATAATATTTTTGCGAAAAAGGAGAAGAACAAGATGATGAAGAAGAAACTCTTGGCCCTGCTGACGGCCTCTGTCATGGTCCTCAGTCTGGCCGCCTGCGGCGGCGACAGCGGTACCACGGACGACACCAGCGGTACCGACGACTCCACCGAAACCACCGCGACCGCTTTCAAGATCGGCGTGATCGGTCCCCTGACCGGCGACGCCGCCATCTACGGCACCTGCGTGGCCAACTCCACCCAGATCGCCGTGGAGGAGATCAATGCCCTGGGCGGCGACATCCAGTTTGAGCTGCTGACCCCCGCCGACGACGTCAACGACGCGGAGACCTCCGTCAACGCCTACAACAACCTGATGGACCAGGGCATGCAGCTGCTGGTGGGCACCGTCACCACCCAGCCGGGCCTGTCCGTGTTCCCCCTGACCAACGAGGACCGGCTGTTCACCATCACGCCCTCCGCCTCCGGCGACGACTGCATCGAGGGCAACGACACCGTGTTCCAGGTCTGCTTCACGGACTCCAACCAGGGCATGCGCAGCGCCCAGTATATCGACGAGAACTTTGAGGATCCCCAGATCGCCATCATCTATAAGAACGACGATCAGTACTCCATCGGCATCCATGACAACTTCGTGGCGGAGGCCGAGAGCCGCGGTATGTCCATCGTCTACGAGGGCACTTTCAACAACTCCAGCGCCACGGACTTCAACGTCCAGCTGACCGCCGCCCAGGCCGCCGGCGCGGACCTGCTGTTCCTGCCCATCTACTACAGCCCTGCCTCCATCATCCTGACCCAGGCCAACGCCATGGGCTACGCTCCCACCTTCTTCGGCGTGGACGGCATGGACGGCATCCTGACCGCCAAGGGCTTTGACGCCTCCCTGGCCGAGGGCGTGTACCTGCTGACCCCCTTCGCCGCTGACGCGGAGGACGAGCTGACCCAGAACTTCGTCACCACCTATCAGGAGCAGTACGGCGAGATCCCCAACCAGTTCGGCGCGGATGCCTATGACGCCGTCTATACCCTCTATGCGGCCATCCAGGCTGCCGGCGTCACTGCCGACATGTCCGCGGCGGACATCTGCGAGGCCCTGATTGAGGTCATGCCCACCATCTCCGTCACCGGCCTGACCAGTGCCGGCGCCGAGATGACCTGGGACTCCAACGGCGCCGTGTCTAAGGACCCCACCGCCGTTGTCATCCGGGACGGCGCCTATGTCACTCCCTGACACAGGACGCACCCCATTGTAAAGAGGACGGGGAACGGCTGCCGGACTTCCGGCAGCCCTCCCTGGGCTTCTATGGTGGAAACCGATGCGGAACCGGCGCGTGCCGCTTCGGTTTCTGCCATAGAATCGGAAAAGAGAGGAACGAGAGCTTATGGAATTTCTGTCCTATCTGGTCACGGGTATCAGTTTGGGAAGCATCTATGCCATCATCGCCCTGGGCTACACCATGGTATACGGCATTGCCAAGATGCTGAACTTCGCCCACGGCGACGTCATCATGGTGGGCGGCTACGTGGCCTTCTACGCCACGAGCTTCGCCACGGGCAGCCTGCTGGGGGAGGACCCCTCCGACGGCGCGGTGCTGCTGGCCACACTGGGCTCGGTCCTGCTGGCCATGCTGGTGTGCACGGCGCTGGGCGTGGTCATTGAGGGGCTGGCCTACAAGCCCCTGCGCTCCGCGCCCTCCCTGGCGGTGCTGATCACCGCCATCGGCGTGAGCTACTTCCTGCAGAACGCGGCCCAGCTGATCTTCGGCGCGGCCCCCAAGAACTTCACCCCTGTGGTGAGCGGCCAGCTGACGCTGTTCGGCGGCCAGCTGCGGATCTCCTATATCGCGCTGCTGACGGTGGCCACCTGCCTGGTGATCATGGCGGCGCTGACCACCTTCATCAACAAGAGCAAGCTGGGCAAGGCCATGCGGGCCTGCTCCGAGGACAAGGGCGCGGCCCAGCTCATGGGTATCAATGTCAACGGCACCATCTCCATGACGTTTGCAATCGGCTCGGCTCTCGCGGCCATCGCCGGCGTGCTGCTGTGCTCCTACTCCCCGCTGCTCCAGCCCACCACCGGCTCCATGCCGGGCATCAAGGCCTTCACCGCCGCCGTGTTCGGCGGCATCGGCTCCGTGCCGGGGGCCTTCCTGGGCGGACTGCTGCTGGGGATTATCGAGTCCCTGGCCCAGGCCTATATCTCCACGCAGCTGTCCAACACGATCATGTTCGCCGTGCTGATCGTGGTGCTGCTGGTGAAGCCCGCCGGACTGCTGGGCAAATACGTGCCCGAGAAAGTGTGAGGTGGCGGTATGAGACAGTATCTGAAATCCATGAAGACCGTCACCAAGGTGGACTTCGCCACCTACCTGGGCGTGATCCTGGCCTTCATCATCGTGACGGTCTGCCAGTCCATGGGGCTGCTGAACCGCTCCATGACCGGCATGCTGGTCCCCATCTGCTGCTATGTCTGCATGGCGGTGTCCTTGAACCTGACGGTGGGCATCCTGGGCGAGCTGTCCCTGGGCCACGCGGGCTTCATGAGCGTGGGCGCCTTCTCCGGCATCGTCACGGCCATGAGCCTCCAGTCCGCCATCCCCAACGACCTGGTCCGGATGATCCTGGCCCTGATCGTGGGCGCGTTCTTCGCCGCCGTGGTGGGCTTCATCGTGGGCATCCCGGTGCTGCGGCTCCGGGGCGACTATCTGGCCATCGTGACCCTGGCCTTCGGCGAGATCATCAAGGACCTGATCAACTGCCTGCTGGTGGGCTGGGATGAGAACGGCCTCCACATCGCCCTGAACCTGGACGGCACCAAGAGCATGTCCAGCCTGGGGCTGACGGAAAACGGCATCGAGATCATCAAGGGTGCCCAGGGCGCCACCGGCAACGCCCGGATCGCCACCTTCACCGTGGGCTTCGTGCTGGTGATGATCACCCTGATCGTGGTGCTGAACCTGGTCCGCAGCCGGACCGGCCGGGCCGTCATGGCCATCCGGGACAACCGGATCGCCGCGGAGAGCGTGGGCCTGAACGTCACGAAGTATAAGCTCACGGCCTTCGTGGTCTCCACGGCCCTGGCCGGCGCCGCCGGCGCCCTCTTCGGCCTGAACTACTCCAACGTCACCGCCGCGCAGTTCGACTTCAATACCTCCATCCTGGTGCTGGTCTACGTGGTGCTGGGGGGCCTGGGCAACATCTGGGGCTCCGTGGTGGCCGCCACCGTGCTGTATATCCTGCCGGAGGCCCTGCGGCAGTTCTCCGACTACCGGATGCTGGTGTACGCCATCGTGCTGATCCTGGTGATGCTGGCCACCAACAATCCCACTTTCAAGGCCATCTTCAGCCGCCTGCGGCGGAAAGACGACCTCCCCGACACCGCTGGAAAGGAGGCGCAGTGATATGTTTTCCAGACTGATTCCCGTGCGCTCGCCCAATATGCTGCCGGACCGGGACATCGACAAGTCCCCGATCCTGGAGTGCATCGGCGTGGGCATCAACTTCGGCGGCCTGGCCGCCGTGGAGGACTTCAACATCGCCATCGGCCGCACGGAGATCTCCGGCCTGATCGGCCCCAACGGCGCCGGCAAGACCACCGTGTTCAACCTGCTGACCAAGGTCTACCAGCCCACCAAGGGCACCATTCTGCTGGACGGCAAGGACACCCACGGCATGACCACCGCCCAGGTGAACCGGGCGGGCATTGCCCGGACTTTCCAGAACATCCGTCTCTTCGGCAACCTGACGGTGGAGGAGAACGTCACCGTGGCCATGGACGCCCAGATGACCTACAATACGCTCAGCGGCATCCTCCGGCTCCCGAAGTTCTGGAAGGAGGAGCGGGTGGCCCACGAGCGGGCCATGGAGCTGCTGGGGCTGTTCAATATGCAGGACATGGCCGGCGTGAAAGCCAGCTCCCTGCCCTACGGCGCCCAGCGCCGGCTGGAGATCGTCCGGGCCCTGGCCACGAATCCCTCCCTGCTGCTGCTGGACGAGCCGGCGGCGGGCATGAACCCCTCGGAGACGGCGGAGCTCATGGAGAACATCCGCAAGATCCGGGATGTCTTCCAGATCGCTGTGCTGCTGATCGAGCACGACATGAGTCTGGTCATGAATATCTGCGAGGGCATCGCCGTGCTGAACTTCGGCCGGATCATCGCCAAGGGCACCCCGGCGGATATCCAGTCCGACCCGGCGGTGATCGAGGCGTATCTGGGCAAGAGGAAGGAGGCGTAACGGATGGCACCGATTTTACAGGTGGACAACATCAATGTCTATTACGGCAGCATCCATGCCATCAAGGGCATCTCCTTCGAGGTGAACGAGGGGGAGATCGTCACCCTGATCGGCGCCAACGGCGCCGGCAAGTCCACCACCCTGAACACCATCGCCGGTTTGCTCCGCAGCCGTACCGGCTCCATCACGTTCCTGGGGGAGAACCTGGCCAAGATCCCGGCCCACAAGATCGTCTCCCGGGGCCTGGCCCTGGTGCCGGAGGGCCGCCGCGTCTTTTTGCAGATGACTGTGCAGGAGAACCTGGAGATGGGCGCCTACACTCAGGGCGGCAGCAGTGCGGCCACGGATCTGGGGCGGGTGTACGAGCTCTTCCCCCGCCTGAAAGAGCGCCGGCGGCAGGTGGCGGGCACCCTCTCCGGCGGCGAGCAGCAGATGCTGGCCATGGGCCGCGCACTTATGAGCCGCCCCAAGCTGCTGATGCTGGATGAGCCCTCCATGGGCCTGGCCCCTATCCTGGTGGAACAGATCTTTGAGATCATCCGGAACCTCCACCGAGCTGGGTCCACGATCCTGCTGGTGGAGCAGAACGCCCAGGCCGCCCTCAGCGTGGCGGACCGGGCCTATGTGCTGGAGACCGGCAAGGTGGTCACCACCGGCTCCGGCCAGGAGCTGCTGGAGGACCCCGCCATCAAGAAGGCGTATCTGGGCGGCTGAGCGGGCCGCCGGAAATAGGATCCAAAAGGGAAGCACGATGGAGGTTCCATCGTGCTTCCCTTTTGGATGTAAGAGACGCTCACTGTCCGCAGCGATGGGAGCAGTGGGCGCAGTCGCCGCCGCAGCCGCCGCCCTTGCGGCGGAAGCAGGAGCGCAGCGCCAGCACCAGCCACAGGGCCAGAGCGGCCAGAATGATTCCTTCCAGCATCTGCGTCACCTCAAACCAGCAGCAGGGCCGCGTGATAGACCAGGAAGGACACGACCCAGGCGATGACGCACTGGCTCAGCGCCACGCCCAGGGCCTTCCAGCCGGAGCCCAGCTCCCGCTTCACCGCGGAGATGGCCGCCACGCAGGGGGTGTACAGCAGCGTGAAGGCCAGGAAGCTGGCGGCGGTGACGGGAGTGAACAGGGTGCCCAGGGCCGCTGCGGTCACATCCGCACCCGCGCCCGTCAGGATGCCCAGGGTGGAGATCACGTTCTCTTTGGCGATGAAGCCGGTGACCAGGGCGGTGGAGACCTGCCACTCGCCGAAGCCCAGGGGGGCGAAGAGGGGGGCGATCCAGGCACCCACGGTGGCCAGCAGGCTGTCGGCGCTGTCGCTGACCAGATTCAGCCGGGTGTCGAAGGTCTGGAGGAACCAGACGACAATGGTGGCCACGAAGATGATGGTGAAGGCCCGGGTCAGGAAGTCCTTGGCCTTGTCCCAGCAAAGCTGCCCCACGCTCTTGGCGGAGGGGAAGCGGTAGTTGGGCAGCTCCATGACGAAAGGCACCGGGTTGCCCCGGAAAGCGGTGGTGTCCAGCACCTTGGCGGCAAGGATGCCCACCAGGATGCCTCCCAGGTACAGGGCGATCATGACGAGCGCGGCATGGTCCGGGAAGAAAGCGGCGGAGAACACCCCATAGATGGGGATCTTCGCGGAGCAGCTCATGAAAGGCGTCAGGAGGATCGTCATCCGCCGATCCCGCTCCGAGGCCAGCGTCCGGGTGGACATGATGGCGGGGACCGAGCAGCCAAAGCCGATCAGCATGGGCACGATGCTCCGGCCGGAGAGGCCGATCTTCCGCAGCAGCTGGTCCATGAAGAAGGCCACCCGGGCCATGTAGCCGGTGTCCTCCAGGATGGAGAGGAAGAAGAACAGCACCACGATGATGGGCAGGAAGCTCAGGACGCTGCCCACCCCGGCGAAGACGCCGTCGATCACCAGGCTGTGGACCACCGGATTTAGACCGTAGGCGGTGAGACCGTTGTCCACAGCCGCGGTGAGGGCGTCGATCCCCGCTGCCAGCAGGTCCGAGAGGAAAGAACCGATGACATTGAAGGTCAGGAAGAAGATCCCCAGCATGATGACGAAAAACAGGGGCAGCGCCAGGTATCGGTTGGTAACCACCCGGTCGATGGCGTCGCTGCGCTCCCGCTCCCGGGACTCCCGGCACTTGACCACGGTGCTCCGGCAGACGTTTTCAATGAAGTCATAGCGCATGTCCGCCAGGGCGGCGTTCCGGTCCATGCCGTGCTCCGCCTCCATCTCCTGGACGCTGTGCTCGATGAGTTCCAGCTCGTTCTGGTCCAGGTCCAGCCGGTCCCGGATGTCCTCGTCCCCCTCAATGAGCTTGGTGGCGGCAAAGCGGACAGGGATGCCGGCTTTCTCCGCGTGGTCCTCGATCTGGTGGACCACCGCGTGGATGCAGCGGTGGACCGGACCGGGGGAGCAGAAGTCGTACACCGTCGGATAGACCTTGTTCCTGGCGGTGGAAACGGCGACACGGATCAGCTCCTCCACGCCCTGGTTCTTCACGGCGGAGATGGGCACCACCGGGATGCCCAGGGCCTGGGACATGCCCTTGACATCGATGGTGCCGCCGTTGGCGGAGACCTCGTCCATCATGTTCAGCGCCAGCACCATGGGAATGTGCATCTCCATGAGCTGGAGGGTCAGGTACAGGTTCCGCTCGATGTTGGTGGCGTCCACGATGTTGATGAGGCCATCCGGCCTTTGGTTCAGGATGAAGTCCCGGGTGACGATCTCCTCCGGCGTGTAGGGCCGGATGGAGTAGATACCCGGCAGGTCCACCACCGTGCAGTCCTTCTGCCCCCGCACAGCGCCGGACTTCTGGTCCACCGTCACGCCGGGGAAGTTGCCCACGTGCTGGTTGGAGCCGGTGAGCTGATTGAACAGGGTGGTTTTGCCGCAGTTTTGATTGCCAGCCAAGGCGAAGATCATGAATGGGCCACCTCCACTTCAATCTTTCCCGCGTCCTCTTTCCGCAGGGACAGGGAGTACCCCCGCACCCGCAGCTCCAGGGGATCGCCCAGGGGGGCGATCTTCTCCACCCGCACCTTGGTTTTGGGGATCAGCCCCATATCCAGCAGGCGGCAGCGTAGCGCACCCTCGCCGCCCACGGCGGTGATCACAGCATCCTGCCCCAGGGGCAGCTGGTCCAGCGTCATAGCAAACCCTCCTCAAAAAGTTAGCATCTTCTAACTATTGCGAGTGTACCACGCCTGTGGGCCGCCGTCAAACTGAAAAACCGGAAAAAAACACAGAAATTTGGGGAAATCTTTTGTATAACTTGCGCGGAGGCGCCGGATATGGTATCCTGACGGAGAGGTGATACCATATGCTGACATTCAACCATTTTAATTTCAATGTAAGCGATCTGGACGCGTCCCTGCGCTTTTACAAGGAGGCCCTGGGCCTGGAGCCGGTGGGGGAGCGGAAGACCGCTCAGGACGGCAGCTTCATCATCGTCTATCTGGGAGACGGGGAGACGGATTTTCGCCTGGAGCTGACGTGGCTGCGGGATCATCCCCAGAAGTACGACCTGGGGGAGTGCGAGTTTCATCTGGCCCTGCGGGCGGAGGACTACGAGGCGGCCCACGCCAGACACGCGGAGATGGGCTGCATCTGCTTTGAGAACCCGGCCATGGGGATCTACTTCATCTCGGACCCGGACGGGTACTGGATCGAGATCATCCCCACCCGGTGAGAGCCCCTCTGCGGCTGTGGATTCTTAACGGAAAAGACGGTTGCGC
>CAJFNE010000077.1 GCA_904393855.1 uncultured Oscillibacter sp.
ATGCCCAGGGATTCCGCCTGGAGCAGCAGAGCGGTGCGGCGGGGATTATAGATGACGTCCAGCACCCCCTCCAGGGCCGGGAAGGACGCCAGGTCCACGGGGGAGGCCCCGTTGCCGGGATACATACCCACCGGAGTGGCGTTTACCAGCACCTGGGCGTCCGCGTGGCGGGAGAGGTTCCCATAGTGGTCCGGCCCGGAGCGGGAGATCACCGTGATCTCCGCCGCGCCCTCCTGCCGGGCGGCGGCCTGGGCTGTCAGGGACGCCCCGCCGCTGCCCAGGATGAGCACCTTCTTCCCGGCCAGGGAGATCCCCGCCCGCCGGGCCATGTAGAGAAAGCCGTCGATGTCCGTGTTGTAGCCCACCAGCTTGCCGTCGGGGCGGTGAACAATGGTATTGACGCTGCCGATGGATTCCGCCGCCGGGTCAATTTCATCGCACAGGGGCATCACGTCCCGCTTGTAGGGAATCGTGACGTTGAGCCCGCCGATGTCCTCCCGGCGGAGGAAGGGGGCCAGGTCCGACGGCTCCAGCTCGATCAGCCGGTAGGCGTCATTGCCCAGGGCGGCGTGGATGGGGACGGACCAGCTGTGGCCCAGCTTGCGGCCCAGCAGACCGTAAATCCGCTCCGCCATAGGTCACACTTCCGCGTAGTTGCCCAGGAACTGGAACTTGGCGCAGCTGCGCTCCATCTCCTCCAGCATGGCCAGGACGCTGGGGTCCTGGACGGAGGCGTCCAGCTCCAGGAAGAAGACGAACTCGAAGTCGCTGCCGGTGACAGGGCAGGACTCCAGCTTCGTCATGTTGATGTCCAGGGCCGCCAGCTTGGAGAGGAGCTCGTACAGGGCGCCCGGCTTGTTCTCAAAGGCGATGATCAGGCTGATGCGGTTGGCGCCGGCGTAGATGGCGGGGTCCTTGGTGATGCAGATGAAACGGGTGTAGTTGTTGTCACTGTCCTGGATCTGATCGTTGATGCACTCCAGACCGTACAGCGCCGCGCAGGGATGGGAGGAGATGGCGGCGGCGGTGCGGCTGCCGCTTTCGGCCACCATCTTGGCGGCCACGGCGGTGTTGTCGCAGGGGATTACCCGCACGCCATTCAGGCCGCCCAGAAACTTGCTGCACTGGCCGATGGCCTGCTCATGGGAGTAGATCTCTGTAATGTCCTCCTGCTTGACGCCGGGCTGCACCAGCAGCTCGTGGCGGATGCACAGCCGGGTGGAGCGGACGATGGAGAGATTGTGCTCCTGCAGCAGCTCATACACCGCCCGGACGGAGCCGTTGGAGCTGTTTTCAATAGGCAGCACGCCGAACTTGCACAGGCCCGACTCCACGGCGGAGACCACCGCCTGGAAGGTCTTCACGTACACGATATTGCCCCGGGGCAGCAGCCGATCGCAGGCCACCTGGGAGTTGGCGCCCTCCACGCCCTGGCAGGCCACCAGACCCGTCTGGGGGAAGACGGCGGTGCCGGCCGCCAGGGACGCGCGGACCTGAGCCTCCACGCGGGTGGGGGCGTCGATCAGCTCCGCCTGCCGGGACCGGGCCAGCTCAAACAGCGTGGAGAACAGGTGATAGGCATAGCGCTCCTTGTCGCCGGCTTTCTCCGTGACCTTGGCCAGAATCTCCCGCTCCCGCTGCTTGTTGAGAATGGGCAGGTGGTGCTCGGTCTTATAGGAGGCCACCTCCTCGGACAGCTGCATCCGCTCCAGGAACAGGTCCAGCAGCTTATCGTCCACCGTGTCAATCTTCGCTCGAATCTCAGAAAGTTCCATGATTTCCCTCCAATAGTAAGTCTAACAGAACGGCGGCGGTGACCGCCTCCACCACCGGAACGGCCCGGTGGGCAATGCAGGGGTCATGCCGGCCGTGGATCACAAGCTCGGCGTTCTCCCCGGCGGACAGGCTGACGGTCCGCTGGGGACGGGCGATGGACGGCGTGGGCTTCATGGCCGTCCGCAGGACGATGGGCATCCCATTGGTGATGCCCCCCAGGATGCCGCCGGCGTGGTTGGTCTCCGCTGCCACCCGGCCGTCCTCCATCACAAAGGGGTCGTTATTTTCGGACCCGTGGGCCCGGGCGGCGGCGAAGCCGTCCCCAAACTCCACGCCCTTGACCGCGGGGATCCCGAAGAGGGCCGCCGCCAGATGGTTCTCCACGCCGCCGAACATGGGGTCCCCCAGCCCGGCGGGCAGGCCCACGGCGGCGCACTCGATGACGCCGCCCACGGAGTCCAGGTTCTGCCGGGCCGCCAGGATCACCGCTTGCATCCGCTCCCCTGCCTGGTCATCCAGCACGGGGAAGGGCTTGGCCGCTACAGAGTCAAACAACTCCCGAGTGGGACGCAGGGGGAGAGGGGCGTCCTGCTCCGTCCCCACAGATGCCAGATGGGCCCCCACGTACACGCCCCGGCGGGCGAGGATCTGCTTGGCGATGCCCCCGGCGATGCAGAGGGGGGCCGTCAGCCGGCCGGAGAAGTGACCGCCGCCCCGCATGTCCGCGTGGCCGCCCCACTTCACATAGGCGGTGTAGTCCGCGTGGCCGGGCCGGGGCTTGTCCCGGAGGGCGTCGTAGTCCGAAGAGTGCTGGTCGCTGTTTTCGATCACGGCGCACAGGGGTGCGCCGCAGGTGACGCCGTTCTCCAAACCGGAGAGGAAAAGGGGCGCGTCGGATTCCTTCCGGGTGGTAGAGAGAGGGCTTTTCCCCGGCTTCCGCCGGGTCAGAAAGGCGTTCAGCTCATCTAAGTCGATGGACTCCCCGGCGGGGAGACCGTCCACCACCACGCCGATGGCCCGCCCGTGGGATTGGCCGAAGACGGAGATCTTCAGCAGATTCCCAAACTCAGAGGACATGGATCTCACCTCCCAGGGATTGGTAGACCTCCCAGAAATCTGGGTAGGATTTTTGCACGCACTCCGCGCCCCGGATAGTCACGGGGCCGGTGCAGGCGGTGGCAGCGATGGCCGCTGCCATGGCGATCCGGTGGTCGTTGGCGCTGTCCACCGTGCCGCCGGCGAGGGGACCGCCCCAGACCGTCAGGAAGTCTGGACCCTCTTGCGCCCGGCCTCCCAGGGCCGTCAGGAGGGCGGCGGTGGTGGAGAGCCGGTCGCTCTCCTTCATCCGCAGCCGGGCGGCATTCGTAAACCGAGTGGTGCCGGACCGGACCGCCGCCATCACCGCCAGGGGCGGCAGCAGGTCGGGGCAGCCGGAGACGTCGATCTCCCTATCCCCGGGCCGGGCCAGCTGCCAGTAGAGCTCGCTGACAACCTTGTCCCCCTGGGCGGAGTCCGGGTCCAGGCCCCGGATCCCCACCTGGCTGTCCAGGAAATTGGCGGCGTACCAGAACCCCGCCTGGGACCAGTCTGCCTCCACCGCGCCCTCAAAGGGCTGGTAGGTCTGGTTGCCGGGGACGCAGAGGGTGCTTTCGTCCAGCCACCGGCTGGTGACCCCGGCGGTGGCCAGAGCCTGTCGGGTCATCTCCAGGTAGTCCCGGCTCTCCAGGGGCGTGGTGGACACCAGGGTGGAGTCCCCGTCCAACAGGGGCAGGGCGAACAGCAGCCCGGTGAAAAACTGGCTGGACACGTTTCCGGGCAGGCGGTACGCGCCGGAGTCCAGGGCCAGGGCATCGTACCCGCGACCGCCGTTCACGGTGAGAAGGTTGTCCTCCAGTTTCCAGGCGACGCCCTTCTCCCGGAACAGGTCCTCATAGGGTTTCAGCGGGCGCTCCATCAGACGGCCGCAGCCGGTGAAGGATGCCTCCCCCTGCACCAGCAGGGCCACGGGGATGAGGAACCGCAGGGTGGAGCCGGACTCCCCGCAGTCCAGCAGGGCGTAGGGAGGCGCCATGACGATGCCGTGCCCCAGGCCGTGGACCCGGAGGGCGCCGTCCGGCAGGTCCTCCATCCCGGCCCCCAGGGCGGACAGGCACCGGCGGGTGGCCCGGATGTCCTGGGAGTCCGCCAGGCCATGGATGACGCTGATCCCGCCGCTGAGGGCGGCGGCGATCAGCAGCCGGTGGGCCTGGGATTTGCTGGGGGGAGGCGTCACAGTGCCGGAGAGTTTTTTCGGGATAATTTGCAGGTCCATATTAACCCTCCAGTCCCGCGGAAATGATGGGCGGCAGGTCCGCCACCGGCACCTTCCGCAGTTCACAGGCGCCAATCCGCCGGGGAATGACCAGGGTGATGTCCCCGCCGGCGCGCTTCTTGTCGGAGAGGGCGGCCTCCGCCAGGGCTTCGGCGGAGTAGCCCGTGTCCGTGGGCAGGCCGTTCTTCCTCAGGCAGGCGGCGATCCGCGCCGCGATGGGTTCCTCCGTCCAGCCCAGCTTCTCCGCGGACCGGGCAATGATCGCCAATCCCGCCGCCACCGCGTGGCCGTGGGGGATGGTATACCCGCTGCACTTCTCGATGGCGTGGCCCACGGTGTGGCCCAGGTTCAAAAGCTTCCGCTCCCCCTGCTCCCGCTCGTCCCGCTCCACCACGCCGGCCTTGTATTGCACGCACCGGGCGATGACCGCGCCGGGGTCGGCGGTCAGGGTGCCGTCCTCAAACAGGGCGAAGAGGGATTCGTCGGAGAGGATGCCG
Source organism: uncultured Oscillibacter sp. (assembly GCA_904393855.1). Classification (GTDB taxonomy): domain Bacteria; phylum Bacillota; class Clostridia; order Oscillospirales; family Oscillospiraceae; genus Oscillibacter. The sequence goes on from CAJFNE010000077.1 coordinate 4,585, forward strand.
GTCTTGATGGCCTCCGCGGCCCCGTCGGCAAACACATCAGGGGGCAGGGTTTTCAGACAGTCCGTGTCGCAGAGCACGGCGGCGGGCTGGCAGAAGGCCCCGGCCAGGTTCTTCCCGGCCGAGAGGTCCACGGCGGTCTTGCCGCCCACGGAGGAGTCCACGGCTGCCAAAAGCGTGGTGGGCAGCTGGACATACCGGATGCCCCGGAGGTACACGGCGGCGGCAAAGCCCGCCATGTCCCCCACCACGCCGCCGCCCAGGGCCGCCACGCAGTCCGTGCGGGTCAGGTGCTCCGATGCCAGGAATTCCAGCAGCTCCCCCAGGGTGGCGAGGTTCTTGCGCCCCTCCCCGGCGGGGAACACGTGGAAACAGACGGCAAAGCCGGCGCCCTCCAACGAGGCGGTGACGGTATCCAGGTACAGGGGGGCCACGGTGTCGTCGGTGAGGACGGCGATCTTCCGCCGCCCCAGCAGGGGGGCCAGGGAGTCCCCGCACCGGCCCAGCAGGCCGCAGCCGATGGTTACCTCGTAGGGCGGCTGTACCCGGACGGGAATGGTTCGGATGGAGTCAGGCATGGGAACAACTCCTTTATCATTAGAATGGGATTCCCCAGGAGAAGTTAGGATCAGTTGCCGCCGGCGGTGGCCTTCTTCTCCCGGCCCTCTTTCAGCAAATCGTGGAGCCGCTGGGCGTCCTTGCTCTGCAGGGCGTCTCGGTAGTCCGTCAGGTGGCCGATCAGCTCGTCCAGCTCTTTTGTGAGGAAGTCCTCGTCGTCCAGGAACAGCTCCGTCCACATGTCCTCGTCTAGCCGGGCCACCCGGGTCATGTCCTGGAAGCTGCCGGCGGAGAAACCGCGCCGCCGCTGGGCCTCCGGCGATTTCACATAGGCGCTGGACACGATGTGGGCCAGCTGGGAGGTGAAAGCGATGATCCGGTCGTGCTCCTCCGGGGTGGAGAAGGTGAGGCCGGCAAACCCCAGGTCCAGGAAGAAGTCTTTCAGGGTCTCCAGCAGGCGCATGTCCGTCCGCTTGTCCGGCGTCAGGATCATGGAGGCGCCCGCGTACAGGTCGTCGGCGGAGGCGGTGAAGCCGCCCCGCTCCTTACCGGCCATGGGGTGGCCGCCGATATAGGCGAAGCCGTGCTCCTCCGCGATGGGGGCGATGGCCTCCACCACCACCCGCTTCACGCCGCACAGATCCACCAGGATGGCGGACTTGGCAATGCGGTCGGCGTGCTGCCGTACCCACTCCACAGCGGCGCCGGGCCGGATGGCCACCAGGATCAATTCTGCCTGGGACAGGTTCTCCGCCGTCAGGGGGGCGTCGATGGCGCCGCACATCCGGGCCATCATCATGGTCTCCTGGTCCAGGTCGACGCCCCAGACCGTGTGGGAGGTGCGGGCCTTGATGCTCTTGGCCATGGAGCCCCCGATGAGGCCCAGGCCGACAATGGCGACGTTCATCGGTTATTCCTCCACGGTCTTCATGAAGTCATGGAGCTTCAGCAGCTTCCGGGCCACCTTGTCGAAGTCCTCCGGCTTCAGGGACTGGGGACCGTCGCACAGGGCGTGGGCGGGGTCGTTGTGGACCTCGATCAGGAGGCCGTCGGCCCCGGTGGCCACGGCGCCCATGGACAGGGGGTCCACCAGCCAGCTCTTGCCGGTGGCATGGCTGGGGTCGATGATGATGGGCAGATGGGTCAGCCGGCGCAGCACGGGGATGCAGGCCAGGTCCAGGGTGTTGCGGGTGTAGCTCTCAAAGGTGCGGATGCCCCGCTCGCAGAGGATCACGTTCTCATTGCCGCCGGCCATGACGTACTCGGCGCTCATGAGCCACTCCTCATAGGTGGCGGACATGCCCCGCTTGATCATGACGGGCTTGTCCTGATGGCCCACGGCCTTGAGGAGGTCAAAGTTCTGCATGTTCCGGGCGCCGATCTGGATGACGTCCACATCCTGGAAGAGGGGCAGCTGGCTCAGGTCCATCAGCTCCGTCACGATGGGCAGGCCCGTCTCCTGCCGGGCGATCTTCAGGTATTCAAGGCCCGTGGCCCCCAGGCCCTGGAAGGAGTAGGGGGAGGTCCGGGGCTTGAAGGCACCGCCCCGCAGCATGGTGGCGCCGCTGGCCTTCACCGCCTTGGCGATGGCCACCACCTGCTCCTCGCTCTCCACGGAGCAGGGGCCCGCCATGATGGTCAGGGTGCCGCCGCCGATCTGGGTATTGCCCACCTTCACCACGGTGTCCTCCGGGTGGAACTTCCGGTTGGCGTTCTTATAGGGCTCCTGGACCCGTTTCACGTCCTCTACGATGTCCAGGGCGGAGATCAGGTCGATGTCCAGCTTGGACGTGTCGCCCACGAGACCCAGGATCGTGTTGGCCTCGCCGATGCTGGTGTGGATGGTGATGCCCTTGTCCTGGAGCCAGGCGATCAGGCTCTCCAGCTGGTCCCGGTTGGGGTTGTGCTTCAAAATGACAATCATGACGGTATCCTCCTTCAACAGCTATACAAAAAGACCCGCGGCCGGTCTGGCCGCGGGTCTGCATGCACGGGATGGATTCTATATCCCCGATTTCACGCCTGCACGCTTTTTGCCAAACCGAAATAAGCCTTACCAAAAAAATAGGTAAAGCTAAAGTAACGGTATGCAAAGCTGGCGGCGGTATGGGTCATGGATGAGAACCTCTCAATACTTTAGATGCATAAAGCATAACATGGATTTCAGGAAATGGAAATCGGGAATTTCCACTAAATTCTGCGGGGGAGACGAAAAATATTGTGCACCTGTGTCAACAGGAGGGGGCCGGACAGCACTCCGCCACCAGCAGGCCCGTGGCGGCCAGGATATAGCGCACATCCTGGCTCATCCCGCTGCGCTCCGCCTCCAAGTACTCCTGGTGCAGTTCGGCAATGGCGGCGGTGAGGCTGCCATCCGCGGACTCCGCCGGCAGGGGCTGCTCCTCCAGATAGGACTCCAGATACGCCCGCAGGTCCGTCTCGTAGCGGTGGTGGTCCATGAGCCCGTCGGGGAAGTGGGCGTTGTGGGGGTATGTAAAGGCATCCGCCAGGTAGTGGGTCAGCTTGCCCAGGGTATAGTACTGCCACATGGTCCAGCGGGCTCTCCGCTCCTGCAGCTTCTGGATTTTCCGGTTGACAAAGCGCTGAGAATTGGAGAAATTGTGCCCACAGAGAGTCCCGGCCCGCCAGGACCCCTTGAGATACGTGAGGGGATTACAGTCCGGCTGAAAGGAACCGAAGAGAAAGGCCCATTCAAACCGTCTCGCGTCAAATCCCTGCCGGCTCTGCAGCAGCGCAGAGGCCAGCAGCTTGTGGCTCCGTTTTTGCATGGCTACCTCCTGGAATGGATCAATCACGGCTCCCAGTATAGCATCCGGCGGAGGCGGCCGCAAGGGAAAAAATGAAAAAAATATGTAAACAGTGCATACGCCGCCAGGTCCGGCACCGGCCGGAAGGAAGCCCCGGAAGGGCGTCCTTCCGGGGCTCAGCTCTCCATGTGGCGGCCCAGAAACGCGGCAATGGTCTGGGCGAGCTTGTACTCCGCGTCGCCGGTGACCGCGCCGGGGGCGGGGCTGACGAACAGGACCAGGCCCAGCAGATCCCCCTCCGCCAGGATAGGCGCCGCCACGGCGGTCACCAGTTTATCCGTGCTGTCGGAGACGGGGATGGCCTGGCCCTCTCCGGTGAACTGATAGATCCGGCGGCTCTCCATCACCTGCTCCAGCTCGGAGGAGATGCGCTTGCCGGTAAGCTCCCGTTTGGCGCCCCCGGCCACGGCGATGATGGTGTCCCGGTCCGTGACGGCGCAGATGCTGCCGGTGGAGCGGCTCATGGTCTCGCACAGGTGGCTGGCGAAGTCCTCCACGCCGCCCAAAAGGGAGTACTTCTTGAAGATGACCTCCCCATCCCGGCTCGTGTAGATCTCCAGGGGGTCACCGTCACTGATAACATTGGCATGGAACACCTTGTCCGGATGCTGTTTTGCCTCCTGGACGATGGTGACAGGTGAGATATGTCCCATGCCTGGC
>CAJFNE010000078.1 GCA_904393855.1 uncultured Oscillibacter sp.
GAACGCCCTGCTCCACCACTGCGGGGACTCCCTCTCCGGCATCGGCGGGGAGCTGCGGCCCGGCATCGTCCACCGGATCGACCGGGACACCTCCGGCCTGATCATCGCGGCAAAAAACGATTACGCCCACCAGCGCTTGGCGGCCCAGCTCCAGGACCACACCCTGGCCCGGATTTACCGCTGCATCGTGGTGGGGAATCTCCGGGAGGACAGCGGCACGGTGGACGCCCCCATCGGCCGCCACCCCACGGACCGGAAGAAGATGGCGGTGGTGGCGAACGGCCGAAGCGCGGTGACCCACTGGTCCGTGGTGGAGCGCCTGGCCGGCCATACGGACGTGGAGTGCCGGCTGGAGACCGGCCGGACCCACCAGATCCGGGTCCACATGGCCCACATCGGCCACCCGATCCTGGGGGACACGGTGTATGGGGCGAAGAAGCCCGTCCCCGGGCTCCAGGGCCAGTGCCTCCACGCGGTGGGGCTGCGGTTCCTGCACCCCCGCACCGGGGAGCTGGTGGAACTGTGGTGTCCCCTGCCCCCGGAATTCCAGCAGCAGCTGCGCAGGCTCCGGCGGACCTGAACGGAAAGAGCGAGAACGGCCCGAAAGGGCCGTTTTTTACACCCTTTCAGAGGTCTGTTTTTTATCGGTTCCGCCAAGAAACCGTGCAAAAAAAATAGTTAAAATTTGAAAAGACCGGAAAACCATTCCAGTTGTTTCCATAAAAATTCAAATTTTCCTCCGGCGGAACCTTTTTCAAAACAAAAAGAAAACGATTGCATGGAATTTTGCCGCAAACGTGCGTGTTTTGGGTATTTTGATAACAAATTACTTGCAATGATCATTCCGAATTGTTATAATCATAACATTGTTAGCCTGATGACTTTACTGGGGTAAAGCGACTGCCGCTTCCCCTGATTCACGGCTATACAGAGCGAGGGTTCCAATCGAAACAAGGAGACAGACACAAGGGAGGTATGCCAATGAGCGGCAAGCAGTCGCGGACTGAGCAGATCCTGGAGCAGTACGGATACGATCAGTCCAACCTGATTGCGATTCTGCAGGAGATTCAGGCGGAGTACAAGTACTTGAGCGAGGAATCGCTGACCACGGTGGCGGAGAAGCTGGGCATCGGCACAGCCAAGGTGTACAGCGTGGCCACCTTTTACGAGAACTTTTCCCTGGAGGCCAAGGGAAAGCACATCATCAAGGTCTGTGCGGGCACGGCCTGCCACGTCCGCAAGTCCGGCCCCATCTATGACGCCATTCACGACTACCTGGGCCTGAGCGGAAAGAAAAAGACCTCCGCCGACGGTATGTTCACCCTGGAGACGGTGGCGTGCCTGGGCGCCTGCGGCCTGGCCCCCGTCATGACCGTGGATGGCGAGGTCCACTCCAAGATGACACCGGAGGCGGCGCTGACCCTGCTGGAGGACATGCGGAAAAAGGAGGCGGCCCAATGAACCGTGTACGCCAGAGCAAATTGACCCGGGACAGCTTTCACGTCTTTCAGGCCAACGCCCGGAACGCCCTGAAGCAGAGCGAGCAGGTCCCCTCCGTCCTGATCTGCGCCGGCACCGGCTGCATCGCCGGCGGCGCCCTGAAGATCTATGACAATATCCGGGCCGAGTGCGAGAGCCGGGGGCTCCAGGTCTACGTGGGCCTCAAGCATGACACGGACGAGGAGAAGAGCCTCCACGTGAAGATGAGCGGCTGTCACGGCTTCTGCGAGATGGGCCCCCTGGTCCACATCGAGCCCATGGGCGTCATGTACATCCACGTCCAGCCGGAGGACTGCCACGAGATCCTGGAAAAGACCGTGCTGGGCGGGGAGATCATCGACCGGCTGGTGTACCACCTGGACGGGGTGGCCTATCCCCGGCAGGAGGATATCCCGTTCTATAAGAAACAGCACCGGGTGGTGCTGGAGAACTGCGGCAGCAGCGACGCCGAGGACATCGAGGAATACATCGCCAAGGGCGGCTACGCCGGGTTCGAGAAGGCCCTCTTCGAGATGACCGACGAGGAGATCTGCAAGACGATCCTGGACTCCGGGCTCCGGGGACGGGGCGGCGGCGGCTTCCCCGCCGGCCGGAAGTGGGACGGCGCCCGCCGGCAGAAGGCGGAGAAGAAGTATGTGGTCTGCAACGGCGACGAGGGTGACCCCGGCGCGTTCATGGACCGCTCCATCATGGAGGGCAACCCCCACAGCGTACTGGAGGGCATGATGATTGCGGGCCTGGCCGTGGGCAGCGACGAGGGCTACATCTACGTCCGGGCGGAGTACCCCCTGGCGGTGAGCCGGCTGAAGGCCGCTATCGCCAAGGCGGAGCAGTACGGCCTCCTGGGCGACCACATCATGGGCACGGACTTCTCTTTCCACATCCATGTGAACATGGGTGCCGGCGCCTTCGTCTGCGGCGAGGGCAGCGCTCTGACCGCCTCCATCGAGGGCAACCGGGGCATGCCCCGGGTGAAGCCCCCCCGGACCATCGAGCACGGCCTGTGGGCGGAGCCCACGGTGCTCAACAACGTGGAGACCTTTGCCAACGTGCCGCTGATCGTCCGCAACGGCGTGGAGTGGTATCACTCCATCGGCACCAAGACCAGCCCCGGCACCAAGGCCTTCGCTCTGACGGGCAACGTGGTGAACACGGGCCTCATCGAGGTGCCCATGGGCACCACCATCCGGGAGGTGGTCTTTGACATCGGCGGCGGCATCCGGAACGGCAAGCAGTTCAAAGCCGTGCAGATCGGCGGACCCTCCGGCGGCGCCACCACCGCCAGCCGCGAGCATCTGGACCTGCCCCTGGACTTCGACAGCCTCAAGAGCATCGGCGCCATGATCGGCTCCGGCGGTCTCGTGGTCATGGACGAGGACACCTGCATGGTGGAGACCGCCCGCTTCTTCATGGAGTTCACCCAGAAGGAGTCCTGCGGCAAGTGCGTCCCCTGCCGGGAGGGTACCAAGCGCATGCTGGAGATCCTGGATCGGATCATCGCCAACCAGGGCACTCTGGAGGACCTGGACCTCCTGGAGGAGCTGGCGGACACCATCAGCTCCACAGCCCTGTGCGGCCTGGGCCAGAGCGCCTGCAAGCCGGTGCAGAGCACCCTGAAATACTTCCGGGACGAGTACCTCCGCCACGTGGTGGACCACCACTGCCCCATCTGCAACAAGGAGAAGCCCCACCCCACCATCGAGGCGGAGAAGTGCAAGGGCTGCGGCAAGTGCCGGAAGAACTGCCCCATGGAGGCCATCTCCGGCGCGGTGAAGCGGCCCCACACCATCGACCCTGAAAAATGTATCAACTGCGGCGCCTGCGTGACGATCTGTCCCTTCGGCGCGATTACCGCCAGCAAGGAGGGCTGAGAGCATGGCGAAAGGAATTATGTACATTGACGGCCAGCGGGTGCCCTTCGACGGGGAGAAGAACGTACTGGCGGTGATCCGGAAGGCCGGCATCGACATGCCCACGTTCTGCTACTACTCGGAGCTGTCCACTTTCGGCGCCTGCCGGATGTGCGTGGTGGAGGATGAGAAAGGAAAGATCGACACCTCCTGCTCCATGGAGCCCCGGGACGGCATGCGGATCCGCACCAACACCGCCCGGCTCTTAAAGCATCGGCGGATGATCCTGGAGCTGATGCTGGCCTCCCACAACCGGGACTGCACCACCTGCGAGAAGAACGGGAACTGCCGCCTGCAGGAGCTGGCGCTGCAGTTCGGCGTGCGGCATGTCCGCTTCCAGGACACCCGGCCCCATTATGAGAAAGACCGCTCCTCCCCGGCCATCGTCCGGGACCCCAACAAGTGCATTCTCTGCGGCGACTGCGTGCGGGTGTGCGATGAGATGCAGGGCATGAGTATTCTGAACTTCGCCCACCGGGGCAGCGAACTGCAGGTGATGCCGGCCTTTGACCGGAAGCTCAGTGAGACGAACTGCGTCAGCTGCGGCCAGTGCGCCGCCGCCTGCCCCACCGGCGCCATCACCATCCGGGACGAGATCGGCAAGGCGTGGCGGGAGCTGTACGACCCCAAGAAGCGGGTGGTGTTCCAGATCGCCCCCGCCGTCCGGGTGGCCGTGGGCGAGGCCTTCGGCCTGGAGCCGGGCACCAACGCCATCGACAAGCTGGTGTCCGCCCTGAAGATGATGGGCGCCGACGAGGTGTACGACACCAACTTCGGCGCGGACCTGACCGTGCTGGAGGAGGCCGCCGAGTTCCTGGAGCGGCTGAAGAAGGGCGGGCCCTTCCCCATGTTCACCTCCTGCTGCCCGGCCTGGATCAAGTACCTGGAAAAGGAGAATCCCAAGTACCTGAAGAACGTCTCCACCTGCAAGTCCCCCATGGAGATGTTTGCGGCGGTGCTGAAGGACCAGTACAAGGCCAAGGACACCGAGGACGGCCGCACCACCTATCACATTGCCATCATGCCCTGCACCGCCAAGAAGATGGAGGCGGCCCGGGAGGAGTTCCAGCACGACGGCGTCCCCGACGTGGACCTGGTGCTGACCACTCAGGAGATCATCACCATGATCAAGGAGTCCGGCATCCGCTTCACAGAGCTGGAGGGGGAATCCCCGGACCTGCCTTTCGGCATGGGCACCGGCGCGGCGGTGATCTTCGGCACCACCGGCGGCGTGGCGGAGGCCGTGGCCCGCCGGGTGGTGGAGGACAAGTCCCGCAACACCCTCCAGGCCATCCAGTTCTCCGGCATCCGGGGCAGCGATGCCATCCGGGAGGTGTCCCTCCCCGTGGGGGACCGGATTCTGCGGATCGCCGTGGTCCACGGGCTGGTGAATGTGAAGAAGCTGCTGGAGGAGATCGAGGCGGGAACCGCCTATTACGATCTGGTGGAGGTCATGACCTGCAAGACCGGCTGCGTGGGCGGCGCGGGCCAGCCCCACGGCCTGCAGGCCATCAAGAACCAGCGGGCCGGCGGCCTCTATGAGGCGGACCGGACGGCGCTGATCAAGCGGTCCGAGCGGAACCCCATCGCCGTGGAGCTGCTGGAGGGGCCCATCCAGGGCCGCACCCACGAGCTGCTCCATGTCCACTACTGATACAGAGCTTGCTCCCGGAGGGAGAGACGGCATCCGCCGCCTCTCCCCCTTTCCTTTCCGGCGGCGCTGTGGTACAATAGCCGCAAAGCGGCGGGACGCCCGCTGCCGCCGGGAGGAGCGATCGGCGGAATCCGGGGAGGAACACGGCTATGAGCACGGACATTCTGATGGTGGACGACGAGGCCGCCATCGCGGACCTGGTGGAGGTCTATCTGAAAAATGAGGGCTACACCGTCCACAAATTTGATAACGGCGCGGACGCCCTGGCCTGTGTCCGGCGTCAGCATCTGGACCTGGCCATCCTGGACGTCATGCTGCCGGACCTGGACGGCTTCACCCTCTGCCAGCGCATCCGGGAGGCGGGGCACCTGTTCCCCATCCTCATGCTGACGGCCCGGGTGGAGGACATGGACAAGATCATGGGGCTGACCCTGGGGGCTGACGACTACATCACGAAGCCTTTCAACCCCCTGGAGCTGGTGGCCCGGGTGAAAACCCAGCTGCGGCGCTACACCCGGTACAACACCGGGGAGGCGGCGCCCCAGGAGGCCGCGGAGTACGACTTCCGGGGACTGCAGATCTCCAGGGCCACCCACAAGTGCGTCCTCTTCGGAGAGGAGCTGTCCCTGACGCCGTTGGAGTTCTCCATCCTCTGGTATCTCTGCGAGCGGCGGGGGAACGTGGTCTCCAGCGAGGAGCTGTTTGAGGCGGTGTGGGGCGAGAAGTACTTGGACAGCAACAACACCGTCATGAGCCACATCGCCCGCCTGCGGGAGAAGATGCACGAGAATGGCCGGAAGCCCAAATTCATCAAGACCGTCTGGGGGGTGGGGTATACCATTGAGTAAGCGGAAAGAGCGAACGCCCCTGTCGGACCGGGCGCGGGGCCGGGCCCTGCGGACCTGGGGCTTTTACCTGCTGGCGCTGACCGCCTGGGTGACGGTGGTGCTGCTCCTGGCCTTTCTGGGGTATCTGGTGTGCAGCGCCATCACCTGGTATGACCCCCTGAGTCCCCTCTACCTGTTTTTGAACTGGGTGCGGGATTACTTCGTCTTTGTATGCGCCCTGGTGGTCCTGGCCGGCTGGGTGGTGATCAGCTACTTCTTCATTGCCAGGCCCGTGGGGCAGGTGGAGGCCATGGCTCAGGCGGCGGAGCGGCTGGCCGCCCCCGGCGAGGAGCCCATCCATCTGCCGGCGGGGCTGGAGGAGGCGGAGGTCCAGCTGAACGCCGCCCGGGAACGGGCGCTGCGCAGCGCCCGCTCCGCCCAGGAGGCGGAGCAGCGGAAGAACGACTTGGTGGTCTATCTGGCCCACGACCTGAAAACGCCCCTCACCAGCGTCATCGGCTACCTGACGCTGCTGCGGGACGAGCCCCAGCTCTCTCCGGAGCTGCGGGCCCGGTATACGGGAATTGCCCTGGACAAGGCGGAGCGGCTGGAGGACCTGATCAACGAGTTCTTCGACATCACCCGCTTCAACCTCACCCACCTGGAGCTGGAGAAGCAGCCCACGGATCTGACGCGGATGCTTCAGCAGGTGGTCAGCGAGTTCGGACCCATGCTGGCGGAGGCGGACCTCACCTGCCGCCTGGACCTGCCGGAGAAGCTGGTGTGCCCCTGTGACGGGGAGAAGCTCTCCCGAGTGTTCGACAATCTGCTACGCAACGCCTCCCACTACAGCCTCCCCGGCACGGAGGTGCGGATCGCGGGCCGCTCTGACGGGGAGACCATCACCTTGACCTTCACCAACGCCGGAAAGACCATCCCCCAGGAGAAGCTGGACCGGATCTTCGACCAGTTCTTCCGGCTGGACAGCGCCCGGGCCACCCGCACCGGCGGCGCGGGCCTGGGCCTCGCCATCGCCAGGGAGATCGTGGAGCTCCACGGCGGCACCATCCGGGCGGAGAGCGCCGACAATACGGTGACCTTTACCGTGACCCTCCCGGCGTCGTAAGGAAATCGCAAGAATTTCACCATGGGTTTGCAGGAACTCCGCAGGAAAACCCGAAAACAAAAACCGCCTTGTGCTGGTACGATGCTCGTATCAAAACAAGGCGGTTTTCGCTTTTGAGGAGGTTGATTCCATGCAGACGATTCTGGTGCTGTTCGGCGGGTGCTCCACGGAGTACGATGTGTCCCTGCAGTCCGCCCACGCGGTGCTGCAGGCCCTGGACCCCGGCCGCTTCCGGGCTCTGCCGGTGGGCATCACCCGAGAGGGTCGGTGGCTGCGCTATCAGGGGGCGGTTTCCCACCTGGAGACCGGGGATTGGCAGACCCAGCCGGGATGCGTGCCCTGCGCCCTGTCCCCGGACCGGGGGGAGCGGCGGCTCCTGTGGCTGGACGGGTCCGGCAGGAGCGAGACCCTTGAAGCGGCGTTCCCCGTCCTCCACGGGAAGAACGGGGAGGACGGCACCGTCCAGGGTCTGCTGGAGCTGGCGGACATCCCCGTGATCGGATGCGGGACCCTGGCCAGCGCGCTGTGCATGGACAAGGTCCGGGCCCACCGGCTGGCGGCCTTGGCGGGGGTGCGGGTGCCCCGGGGCGCGGTGTTCCACCGGGGGACGGCGTCGGTCTCCATGGACCGGGCGGCGGAGGAGCTGGGATATCCCCTGTTCGTGAAGCCCGTCCGGGCCGGGTCCTCCTTCGGGATCACCCGGGTGACCGCCCCGGACCAGCTGCCCGCCGCCGTGGAGGAGGCGTTCCGCCACGACCGGGAGGTGCTCCTGGAGAAGGCGGTCCCCGGCTTTGAGGTGGGCTGCGCCGTGCTGGGCAATGAGACTTTAACGGTGGGCGCGGTGGACGAGATCCAGCTGACGGACGGCTTCTTCGACTACACGGAGAAGTACCACCTGGTCACCTCCCGCATCCACTGCCCCGCCCGGATCACCCCGGAGAAGGCGGCGGAGATTCAGGAGACGGCCAAAACCATCTACCGGGCCCTGGACTGCCGGGTGTTTGCCCGGGTGGACCTGTTCCTGACCCCGGAGGGGGAGATCGTCTTCAACGAGGTGAACACGATCCCTGGCTTCACCTCCCACAGCCGCTACCCCAGCATGATGCGGGAGATCGGGCTGGACTTCCGCGCCCTGGTGACCCGCCTGGTGGAACTGGGGGTGGAGGCATGAGGACGGTATCACTTTCCCGGGAAAAGGTCTTTACCGGACCCCTGGTGTTGGTGAACCGGGACCACCCTCTCCGGGCGGCGAACGGGGACCTGACCGCCGTGGACGGCGGTCACCCGGACATCCTGCTGGACCGGCAGGCGGCCCGGCTGCTGGCTGCCTGCGTCCGGCACGTGGGCGGGGAGCGGGAGATCGTCCCCGTCTCCGGCTGGCGGAGCCAGGCGGAGCAGCAGCGCATCTGGGACGGCACCCTGGCGGAGAGCGGGGCGGACTTCACCCGCAAGTACGTGGCCTATCCCGGGTGCAGCGAGCACCAAACGGGCCTTGCCATCGACCTGGGCAAGGCCGCCGGGGTGATCGACTTCATCCGCCCGGC
>CAJFNE010000079.1 GCA_904393855.1 uncultured Oscillibacter sp.
AAGGCGCTGATGCCCCGGGTGCCGATGTCCGGCGTGGTGACGGCAAAGACCACATAGGTGTCCGCCTTGGGGGCGTTGGTGATGAAGATTTTTCCACCGTTCAAGACATAGTGGTCGCCTTTCAGGACGGCGGTGGTCTCCGTGCCGCCAGCGTCGGATCCAGCGTTGGGCTCCGTCAGGCCGAAAGCGCCGATCTTCTCACCCTTGGCCAGGGGGACCAGATACTTGCGCTTCTGCTCCTCGGTGCCGTAGGCGAAGATGGGCCAGGAGCCTAAGGAGACGTGGGCGGACAGGATGACGCCCGCGCCGCCGTCCACCCGGGCCAGTTCTTCCACGGCGATGGCGTAGCTCAGGGCGTCCAGCCCGGCGCCGCCGTACTCCTTGGGATAGGGAATGCCCATGAGGCCCAGCTCGCCCAGCTTCCGAATCGCCTCGTCCGGGAACTCGTTCTGCTGGTCCAGCATGAACGCGATGGGCTTGATCTCCTCCTCCGCAAAGGCCCGGATTTTGGCCCGCAGCTCCTCGTGGGCCGGTGTGGTCTGGAATAACATAGCCTTACCTCCTTTTATACTTGATAAAATCTATCCAATTTTAGAGCAAAAGCAATCAGCCGTCGGAGAGAATCTCCTGAAGACTGTGGGACTGAAGTTCCGCGTCCAGCTTTCGCTGGATCTCCAGCAGCTTGCAGTGGACGGTGCAGCCGCCGTGGCTGCTGCGCCAGGGACACTGGAAGTCCGGCTCCATGCAGGCGGACAGATCGCTGCGCTCTCCCATGGCTGCCATCAGGTCGTAGAGACTGGTGTGGGTCAGGTCCGCCGTCAGCCGGCAGCCGCCCGCCGTACCCCGGCGGATTTCCAGCAGCCCCGCCTTTTCCAGCTTCTTGAGGATCTTGTAGGCGAAAGCCTGGGGCAGGAGCTCCGTCTGGGCGATCTCACCCGCGGCGTGGAGCTCCCCGTCCAGCAGGGCTCGCAGAATCCGCAGGGCGTAATCTGTCTCCCGGGTGATAACCAAGATGGCGTCCTCCTTGCCGTGTGTTTCTGCAATCAGCATATCAATTTGGACAAAATTTGTCAAGTATAGGTGTAAAACTCACCGCATTTTTGTCAGGTCTCCCAAAATCGTGCCCGCAATTTGGGGAAAACGCACGATGGCGGGGCTTCCCTGACTGCGTCCCGCAGGGCAGTGGACCTGAAAGGACCGCCAGCCGGGCGGATGCGGGTCCTGTCCCGGGAATTCCTGCGCGCGGCAAATCCCGCTTCTGGATGGACTCCACGATCTGGGGGTGGAGACTGGAGCCGTCGTGTATCCGGCCAGGATGCGGAAAGACGGCCAGGGAATGGATCCCCCCACGATGATAGATGCTTTCCGCTAAAATATCATTTCTAGAGAGGCGAAATTTTTTGCGCGGACGCGGCTGCCAGATGGATGCCTGGATGATCCTAAAAATGGTAAATTATGGGATAAATCGTGAAGATATTATCAGTCTATTCTGCGCTGAAACCCTTGCGCGGGAAGCGTTCATGTGGTATGATCGTTCCATGTGACAAAAGGCGTCCCGTCGGAAAAACGGCCGGATGGGCGCGACAACCCGACCTGAGCGGGAACCCAAAAAAGAGAGACACAGGAGGAACACAGGATGGCAACGAAAATCGCGGAGAACCTCTACAAGCAGGTAGTGCCCCTGCCCAATAACCCCCTGCGGGAGATCAACGCCTACATCATCACCGGGGAGAAAAATCTCGTGATCGACACGGGCTTCAACCGCCCGGAGTGCGAGGAGGCCCTGCGGAGCGCCTTTGACGAGCTGGGCATCCGGGAGACGGACCTCTTCATTACCCACCTCCACTCGGACCACTGCGGCCTGATCGGCAAGTTTGCCCAGGCCTCCAGCACCATCTACGCCGGGGAGACCGACGGGGAGCTCATCAACTTCGAGACCGGCAACCTCTACTGGCGGATGCTGGACGACCTGTTCGTGAAGTACGGCTTCCCCAAGGCGGACTTCGGCTACAACACGGACATCCATCCGGGCCGCAAGTACTGCCAGGACACCCGGGTGAACTTCACCTATGTCCAGGAGGGGGACGTGCTGGAGTACGGCGGCTACCATCTGCACCCGGTGCTGACCCCCGGCCACACCCCGGGCCACATGTGCCTGTACGACCCGGAGAAGAAGCTCCTCTTCGGCGGGGACCACATCCTGGGCACCATCACCCCCAACATCTGCATCGAGCTGAGCCTGGAGAATCCCCTGCAGGCCTACCTGGACAGCCTGAAGAAGGTGGAGCAGCTGGACGTGGAGACCCTGCTCACCGCCCACGGCACGCCGGTGCCCAACATGTACGACCGGATTCACGAGCTGTACCAGCACCACACCGCCCGCCTGGCGGAGGTGGTGAAGATCCTGGGCGTGGAGTGGAAGACCGCCTACACCGTGGCCCGGGACATGACCTGGGAGATCGACTGCAAGAACTGGGAGGAGTTCCCCGCTCCCCAGAAGTGGTTCGCCACCGGCGAGGCCATCTCCCACCTGCAGTACCTGTACTTCTCCGGCCAGGCGGACCGGGAGGAGCGCGGCGGCGTCTATCACTACCGGAACAAGGAGACCGTGTAAGGCCCCATGACAGGACGAATTTTTATCACCGGCGACAAGCACGGCACCTTCGGCCCCTTTTTCGGCCTGGCGGAGCGGAACCAGCTCCAGGAGGAGGACATCCTGCTGATCACCGGAGACGCGGGGTATGTCTGGGATCAGAACTATCCCACTCAGATCCAGACGCTGGAGCAGCTGTTTCCGGGGGCGGTGGCCTTTGTGGACGGCAACCACGAGAACCATGCCCTGCTGAGCTCCCTGCCGGAGGAGAAGTGGAACGGCGGCCGGGTCCACCGGGTGGGGGAGCGGGTCTACCACCTGATGCGGGGGGAACTCTATGACCTGTACGGCAGCCGGGTCTTCACCTTCGGCGGCGCCCGGTCCGTGGACGTGGACCGCCGGGAGGACGGCTTCAGCTGGTGGAAGGAGCGGGGAGAGAGCTGGTGGCCGGAGGAGGAGCCCTCGGCGGAGGAGATCGCCTATGGCCAGCGGCAGCTTACAGAGCACCGGGACGAGATCGACTACGTCATCACCCACGAGACGCCGCTGCTGGCCCGGGGGGCCATCGCCCGGTCCAAGACCATCGACCCGGACTACCAGCTCCCGGCGCTGTTTGACACGTGGTACGCCCTGCTGGAGGACGCCCCCCGGTTCCGGCAGTGGTACTTCGGCCACATGCACGTGGACCAGGTCATCACGCCGAAGCTCCGGGGAATACACAACCAAATCCTGCCTCTGGGCGGAGACGAGCGGGTGCGCTGGGCGTAACCCGGGATATATTGCAGCAAAAAATGCGGCAGAAGCCATGGCTTCTGCCGCGTTTTTGATCGGTGTGTCCGAAAAGGAAGTTCAGCTTTTCCCGGAGGGGGAAGACTCCGGACCGCCCGGGGACTCCTGCGCCGGAGGCGTTTTCCCGGGAACGGGATAAAGAGAAATCGTGCCTTTTTCATTGAGATAGCGGAGCAGGGACAGCAGGATCGGCAGGCCGAACAGGCCCACCACGCCGAAAAGGTTCGTGCCCACATACATGCTCATCAGCGTCAGCACCGGGTGGAGGCCGATCTGCTTGCCCACGATCTTGGGCTCGATGATGTTGCGGATCACCGTGATGATCAGGTACAGTACCAGCAAAGAGAGGCCCCGGGTCAGCTCCCCGCCCAGCAGGGACAGAATCGCCCAGGGGATCATGATGCCGCCGGTGCCCAGCACTGGGAGGATGTCGAACACGGCGATCAGCGCTGCGATCAGGGTGGACCGCTCCACGCCGATGATCCACAGCCCGATGGAGAGCTCCGTGAAGGTGATGAACATGATCAGGGCGTAGGACCAGATACACACGAACAGGGTGCCCACCACATAGTTCTTCACCTGCAGCACGATTTCCCGGGTGTGCCCGTGAAGCGCATTCAGGACGAACTGGGTGATTTTCTCATAGTCGATGGTGAAGAAGAAGGTGGAGATCACCATCAGCAGCAGCCGGATGAACATCCCCGGCACGGACACCGCCGTGGAGGACACCCAGGTGGTGAGCCACACGGACACGCTGGACACCAGTTGCCCCAGCATGCTGAACAGCTGGGTCTGCATCTCCTCCAGTGCCGTCAGGACCTGGGGATCTGCGCCGGAGAGCAGCTCCTCCAGCCAGAACGAGATCTCCCGCAGGGTGGGCAGCAGATATTGGGAGTACAGCGACGGAATCTGATCCACCAGGGAGCCGATGGTGGCCGTAATTCGTACGCCCAGCAGCGTCACGGCCAGGCCGATGATACCGTAGGTCACAAGGACCATCAACACCGCCACCAGGCTTTTGGGCAGGTGCAGCACCCGGGAGAGGAACCGGATGGGCCGCCGCAGCAGATAGGCGATGACGAAAGCGATGACAAAGGGCATCAGCAGCGGCAGGGCAAACCGGATCAGCACATACCCGATGGCCAGAATGAGAACCAGATAGAGAACGTCGATGATGAATTTTCGCTTTTTTTCTGTCTTTTCCGTAGACACCAGAGCCTCCTGTCTCGCGGGATGGCGTTCCCGCGACGCACGGGACCGCTGGCGCGGCCCCGTGACTTTCCTATAGACTATTATAGGAGGCGTCCCGGTTCCTGTCAATCGGTTGCCTTGGGTTCCCCGAGAATTTTAACGGAAAAAAGACGGGCTTCTTTGGCGGACCCATGGAGCGTTTCAACAGCAAACGCGGGCAAACAAACCTGTTTGCCCGCGTCTGCTGGATAGAATGAAAGGAGTCTTTGGAAAGTTGTAAGGAGGTAGGGAGGGATCAAAATTACTTGAAGAGCTGATTGGAAATGACCAGCTTCTGGATCTCGTTGGTGCCCTCATAGATCTGGGTGATCTTGGCGTCACGCATCATGCGCTCCACATGGTATTCCTTCATGTAGCCGTTGCCGCCCAGCATCTGGACCGCCTCGGTGGTGACCTTCATGGCGGTGTTGGTGCAGGTCATCTTGGCCATGGCGGCGGGGACGGTGTAGGGCTGGCCGGTCTCCTTGCACATGGCGGCGTGGTACAGCAGCAGCTCCGCGCACTTGATGTCGGTCTGCAGCTCGGCCATCTTGAAGGCCAGGTACTGCTGCTTGGAGAGGGGCTTGCCGAACTGCTCCCGCTCCATCAGGTACTTCCGGGCGATCTCATAGGCGCCCTTGGCGATGCCCAGGCCCTGGGCAGCCACGCCGATGCGGCCGCCGTCCAGCGTCTTCATGGCCAGCTTGAAGCCCTCGCCGGGCTTGGCGATCATGTTCTCCTCGGGGACACGCACGTCCTCCAGGATCATCTCGGACACCTGCGCGGACCGGATGCCCATCTTGTTCTCCACCTTGCCCACGGAGAAGCCGGGGGTGCCCTTTTCCACCACGAAAGCGGCCATGCCCTTGGTGCCCAGAGCGGGATCGGTCAGGCAGTAGACCACGGTGTAGTCGGCCAGAGGGCCGTTGGTGTTGAAGCACTTGGCGCCGTTGATGACCCAGCTGTCGCCGTCCTTCACGGCCACAGTCTTTTGTCCGGCGGCGTCGGAGCCGGCGGAGTGCTCGGTGAGGCCGAAGGAGCCGATCTTCCGGCCGAAGGTCACGTCCTGCAGGTACTTCTTCTTAATCTCGTCCGGGGCGGAGGAGTTGGCGATGCTGCCGCCGTACAGGGAGGTCATCACGGAGAAGGCGATGCCGAAAGAGGCGTCCACCTTGGAGACCTCCTCCACAGCCAGGATGTAGCAGGAATAGGCACCGCCCATGCCGCCGATCTCCTTGCCGTAGGGCAGGCCAAACATGCCGGTCTGACCGAACTTGCGGAACTGTTCCAGGGGGAACTCGCTGGCTTCGTCGCGCTCCCGGACGCCGGGCAGAAGCTCGTTCTGCGCGAACTCCCGGGCCATCTGCTGCACCATCTGCTGCTCATGGGTCAAAGTGAAATCCATACCAAAACACCCTTTCTTAGCTGATTGCCGACGTGTTCCGTGGAAGCTCCTGTCGCTGCCGCCCGGCAGACCGTCGGTGGACCTGTCAAAGATTTGTCAGATAGTTTGTTGACAAATTATTTGTATGCCATTTATTTACCACGGTTTGCCGGTGTTGTCAATCATAGTCAAAAACTTCACAGGAACTTTGTGGGAATGTGAAAAAAACGTTTTTGGAATTGTGCAAAATGGCTAAAATATTCGAGAAAATTTAGGTGGATTGCTGAAAATTTAACGTTTGAAACTTAACGTTTGGAATTTCACAACAGGTGCCGCAGACGGGGAAACCCGGCGGACTCCCGGGGAGCCCGCCGGGTTTCCGGCCGGTCAGGATGCGGAATTCTCCAGGGGGAAGGTCACCCGCCAGAGGCCCTCCGTCAGGGTAGGGGCGGTGTAAAAGTCGCCGTGGAGGGTGCAGTCCGCCAGCTCCTCCGGCGAAATGTCAAAGAGAAAGTCCTCATAGACATCCGCGCCGGGGGCATCGGTGTCGCTGTGGAAGTAGACGCCGCGGTCCGGCTCCACCCGCGTGCCCACCGTGTCCTCCAGCCAGAGCCAGCAGTGGTTGTCTGTGCGGAGGATGTCCCCCAGGCGGGCCTGCACGTGGAACACGCCGTCCGCGTACCCGGCGGCGGTGATGGCGATGCCCTCCGCTGGCTCCGTGAGGACCTCTCCCGGCAGCAGCATGGGGACTGCATCCTCCTCATGGCTGGAATAGCCCTGGGTGGTCTCCGCCTCCCGGGCATGGTCCGCCAGATTCAGGTCCACCGCCGCGCCCTCCCAGGCTTCCTTTCCAGTGAGGAGCTGCCGGACGGAGAAGGTCATCTTCCCCCCGGTGGGGATGGTGGACCCGTCCAGGGTCTGCACGGTGCAGAGGAAGGTGGCGGTCCGGGTCTCCGCGTCCCAGGCCACCCGCTCGCAGTGGCCGGACTGGTCAAAGGGCAGGTGGAAGGAGTAGCTGTCGAAGAGGTCCGTGGTCGCGTCCACGGGGCCGCCGGAGAGGGTGAGATAGGCCTGGGCGGTGTCGCGCTCCACCCGGACGCCCAGCACCTCCAGGGTGACGCCCTGGTCCGTGCAGGACTCCCGCACCGGCTGGAAGAACTGGGCGGCGGCGGGGGAGAGCCGGTACAGCAGCTGGTAGCCCGGCTCCGTCCGGACCGCCAGGGCGGGGGTGGCCAGCACCAGCGCCGCCGCCGCGGCGATGGCCGCCAGACGCCGCAGGGGGGCGCGGCGGCGTCTGGTGTGGGATAGGGTTTTGCGGATCAGTTCCGGCGACGGGCCGATGTGCTCATTCATCTGGCGGTAGGTCTCTTGAAAATTCATAGCTCCTCCTTCAGCAATTCCCGCAGTTTTCGCCGGGCCCGGGTCAGCTGGGCCCGGACGGTGGAGGGGGACCGGCCCAGAATCCGGGCGATCTCCTCCGTCTGGTATCCCTCGTAGTAGAACAGGTGGATGACGGCCCGGTACTTGCCGGGCAGCTGGGCCAGGGCGTCGTCCACCGCCGACGCCGCCGGGTCCGTGTAGGCATAGACATCCTCCAGGGGGACGGTCCGCCGCCGCCAGGGGGAGGCCAGCAGGCTCCGGGCGCAGTTGGCCGTGACATGCAGCAGCCAGGCCCGCTCGTGCTCCGGCGTGGCAAACGCCGGGGCGGAGCGGTGGCAGCGGAGAAAGACCTCCTGGAAGATATCGTCGGCGTCGCAGCGGGAGCGGGCCATGGCATAGGCCAGCCGGTAGACTGCGGCGCCGCAGCGCTCCACGGCGCCGGCGGTGTCGGGCATGTGATCACATCCTTCTGTATGGAATACCCGGCAGGGGGCGGAATTGCTGCAGGGGCGGCAAAAAAATCGGGAAAGACGGCGCTTGTTGCGTTTGGTTGCGGCGGTGTCCGGCAGACATGGTGGACATTCCCGGCGGAATTTGCTAGGATGGACCCAGAATTGAGAGGAGGGAAGTCCATGACCTTTGCGGAGAAGCTGACCCGCCTGCGGCGGCGGGACGGCCTCAGCCAGGAGGCCCTGGCGGAGCAGCTGGGCGTCTCCCGGCAGGCGGTGAGCCGCTGGGAGCAGGGCACCGCCCTGCCGGACGCGGCCAAGCTGCTGCCCTGCGCCCGGCTGTTCCGGGTCAGCGTGGACTGGCTGCTGGACGACAGCCAGGGCTGGGAGACGCAGGAGCCCGCGCCGGAGCCCCCGGCCTCCCAAGGCGTTTGGAAGTGGTATCTGGCCGGCGGCATCGTCACCGGCACCGGCGTCCTGGGTCTGGTGGTGATGGGGGTTTTGAGCGCCGTCTACCCCGCGGTGGTCTCCGAGGCCCCGGTGGGGGTGGAATGGGTCCATGTCTACACGGGCCTGATCGGCTTTCTGAAAGCCCACAGTGTGGAGTGGCTCTTTGCCCTGTGGGCGGCGGTAACTTTGGCGGGCCTCTGGCTGCTGGCCCAGCCGTCCATCCGGCGGCGGGAGCGGACGG
>CAJFNE010000080.1 GCA_904393855.1 uncultured Oscillibacter sp.
TGATTCCCCATGGCCTCGGCGGTGAGGGCGGCCTCCTCCGCCACCGGCATGTCGCTGGTGCCGCCGGTGGCCACCACGATGTTCCCCAGCCGCTTCTGCTCCCCGGGGAAGGCCAGGGCCAGCCGGGCCTCGGCATGGTAGTCCAGGGGGACGGACTTCGCCACCTCGGCCGCCGCCTCCGGGGAGATGCGGGTTACCAGGATGTTCCGGCAGCCCCGCTCGCCCATCGTCCCGGCGATGCCGGCGATCTGCTCCGGGGTCTTGCCGGCCCCGTAGATCACCTCCGCCGCCCCCTGGCGGACGGAGCGGTGGAAGTCCACCTTGGCGTAGCCCAGGTCCTCAAAGGGAGCCTCTTTCAATTTCAGCAGGGCGTCCTCCGGAGAGGTGCTGCCATCCGCCACCCCCCGCAGCAGGGCCAAAATGTCGTGCTTGTTGTCCATCATCAAACTCCTCTCTCAGGTAGATGCGGCCCGCGGGACCAGATCCAGAAGAATGCTCGTAAAATCGCTTTGCAGCGCGGCCAGCAGCTCCGCTTGATGCTCCAGGACCAGGGGGTACTGCTCCGCGGTCACCTGGATGCGGGCCGCGCCGTGGAAGAGCCGCACCCGGAAGTCCCGGAGGCCCAGGGCCGCTAGGGCGCTCTCCGCCCGCTCCACCCGCGCCAGGTCGCCGGCAGTGATGGGTGTTCCGGTGGGAATCCGGGTGGCCAGACAGGCGTAGGCGGGCTTGTTCCAGGTGAAGAGCCCGGCCTCCCGGGAGCGGCGGCGGACCTCCTCCTTGGTGAGGCCGCACTCCCGCAGGGGGGAGCGCACCTCCAGCTCCCGCAGGGCCCGCATGCCGGGGCGATCCCCCGCGTCATCGGAGGCGTTAGTGCCGTCCAGCAGGACGGTGTACCCGTCGTCCCGGGCGGCTTGCCAGAGGCGGGAGAACAGGGCGGTCTTGCAGTGGTAGCACCGCTGGGGGCCGTTGGCCGCCGCCTCCGGGACGGCCAGAATATCCGCGTCCACCACCGTCATGGGCACGTCCAGCTCCGCCGCCAGGCGGCAGGCATCCTCGTACTCGAACCGGGGCTGGAAAGCGGTCTTGACATAGTAGGCCCGCACGTCACAGCCGGATTCCTTGGCCGCCCACAGGAGGAAGGCCGAGTCCGTTCCGCCGGAGAAGGCCACGGCGGCCTTCGGGACCTGGCGGAAAAAAGCTTCCAAAGTCATAGGAACTCCTTTCGCAAAAAAAGAGGGCGCCTGTTTTCTCCTTGCTTCAGCAGGAAAAACAGGCGCCTTCTGGACACCAATCGGAATGGGATGCGATGGATAGGGCTCCTCTCCGCGGCCGTATGGTGCTGGAGGGACCCGGGGAAAACGATTATCCCGACTTCAGTCGGGGCATGCGGCTTCGTGCCGTCTGGTTGCTATTATACCAGCGGGGGTGGGTGGAAAGTCAAGAGGAAATTTACCATTTTTCAAAAAAATGCAGGACGCCATCTTACGATAAGTATGACTTATCTGAAAAGGGGCGGAAATCAGATTGATAAACGCGGCGGACGACGGTAAAATCAGCTCCAGAAAACAGGAGGGATGAAAAGATCGTGAGGAGGAATCGTTTATGATGCAGGGCGATCGGAACGTGGATTTTGGCTTTGGATGCATGCGGCTGCCCGTGCTGCAGGCCAACGAGCCGGACGCCTTTGAATACGGGAGGATCGAGCGGTTCTTTGACGCTTTCCCGGTCCAGGGCTTCCCGTACTTCGACACGGCCGATATCTATCACGGATACCACACCGAGGAGGCGGTGCGCGGGGCTCAAGCGCCCCTGCGGGGATGGCGGCGGGATGCTGCTGCGGGGTCCGTTCCTCACGAAAAAGCCCGCAGCATTTTGGCGACAAAAGACCTTGCAATCTCATAGATGGAATAGCGGGGATAGTGCATATGGGCCAGCTCCATGGCCTTCTGCTGCTTTTCGGTCGCGCTTGTGTAGGGGTAAATCCCAAACAGGAACGGAAACAGGGCGTAGAGGAATTCCTGGATATCGCCGGCCGTCATGTGGGGAAAGAACTTCTCCAGGCAGTTGGACAGGGCCCCCATGGCGCCGGCATAGACCCTTTTGAACGCCACCAGGTTCTCGATGCGGCTGTTGCCCTCCATGTCATAGAGATTCATGCTCATCAGCTTCAGCATGCACCCCCGTTTCTCCAGCGTGCGGGCCAGCGCATCCGCAAAGGCCTCCGCGGACAGGGACGCGTGCTGGCGGGAGATTGCCTCCAGATCCGCGGTCCAGGCCTTGTACTCCCGCTGGAGCAGGGCCAGGAAGATCTCCTCCTTCGTCTGAAAATAGTTATAGATGGAGGTGCGGGTGAAAGAGGTTTTCGCTCCGATATCCCGGATCGTAATGTCCTTGAAGCCCATCGTCTCGTACAGGGAGGCGCAGGCGTTGATGATCTCCTCTTTTCGCGCGTTCATCAGTTCTTCCGAGCCCTTTGGCATGGTAAAATCCTCCTCTTCCAGCCGAAACGCGTACTGCGGAGCGGGCGTCCGGCCGATCTTGAGCCTGGCCGCGGATCAGCAATGCTGCCGCGGTAGGCTATGGCATGTCTGTTCCGCGCGGAAAACCGGACGGGGAGGCTATCCCCGTCTGGTTTCGTGGATCGCGGGTACTTTACAGATTCAGCGTGCGCTTTGCCCACTCCGCCGCGCCGGAGCCGTTCAGCAGCTGTCCCTTCTTCCAGTCGGCCTTGGGGCAGTGGGCCTGTAAGCTCTTTTCCGCCTTGCTGATTCCGCTGCCGCCGGAGGTGGCAAAGGGAATCAGCGTCTTGCCGCTGAAATCATAGCTTTCCAGGAAAGTGTCCACGATGCGGGGCTCCACATACCACCAGATGGGGAAGCCTACAAACACGGTGTCATACTGCTCCATATGCTCCACCGGCGACCCGATGGCGGGGCGGCAGGCCGGGTCGTTCATCTCGACGGTGCTGCGGCTTTTCCTGTCCATCCAGTCCAGGTCGGCGGAGGTGTAGGGCTCC
Source organism: uncultured Oscillibacter sp. (assembly GCA_904393855.1). Lineage (GTDB taxonomy): Bacteria > Bacillota > Clostridia > Oscillospirales > Oscillospiraceae > Oscillibacter. The sequence goes on from CAJFNE010000080.1 coordinate 3,017, forward strand.
GTGGGCTGGATCTCGTACAGGTCCGCGCCGATGGCATTTGCCATTTCCTTTGCCACCCGGGCGGTGACACCGCTGGCGGAAAAGTAAGCGATCAGGGTTTTCTTGCTCATCATATCATCCCTTTGAAGATTTAGATTTCAATCAGTTCGTATTCCCGGGAGCCGAAGCCCAGTTCGGCGGCGGCCTCAATGGTGTGGATGCCGTTGCGGCTGTTTACCCGCTCCATGAAGTGCTCCTTGCCCGGGTCGTTGGAGCTCATCACCAGGTCGATGCAGGCCTGGTCGATGGCCACCGGGTCCAGGGAGGACAGGATGCCGATGTCCTGCATGCAGGGGTCCTCAGCCACGGCGCAGCAGTCGCAGTCCACGGACAGGTTCTTCATCACGTTGATGAAGGCGATCTTCCCCTGGAAGTGGGCCACCACGCTGGAGGCGGCGTCCGCCATGGCCTCCGGGAACACCACGGAGCTGGCGTGCTGCTCCCAGGTTTTGAAACGGTCGTCCGTCGCGCCGGCGGAGTGGATCAGGGCTTTGCCCTTGGCGCTGGCGCAGCCGATGGCCAGCTGCTTCAGGGCTCCGCCGTAGCCGCCCATGGGGTGGCCCTTGAAGTGGGCCAGCACCAGCATGGAGTCGTAATTCAAGATGTTCTTGCCCACGTGGTTCTCCTTGAGGATTTTGCCATGGGGGATGGGCCAGACCACGTCCGGGCCCTCGGCGTCCATCAGGTCCACATCGAAGTATTGGGTCCAGCCGTGCTCCTCCAAAAGCTTCCGGTGGGACTCCGTGTGGTCCCGCACGCCGCCGGCGGCGTCGCCGTAGGCGGTGTTGCACTCCACGATGGTGCCGTGGACCTCCTCCACCATGGGCCGCCAGAACTCCGGCCGCAGGAAGTTCTGGTTGCCCTTCTCGCCGGAGTGGACCTTCACAGCCACTTTCCCGGGCAGCTCCAGGCCCAGAACACGATACAGTTCCACCACTTTCTCAGGGGTGATGACTTTGGAAAAATAAACTTTGGATTTCATAGGAAGGACCTCCTTATTATGATTTCGATGGATGTCACAGAGCGGACAGGCGCATGGCCTCTTTCCCCCATGCAGCGGGTGCGGTGCGGGAGAACAAGCGGAGGAGTCATCCGACTTCTTCTGCGCTGGCGGATGCCACGACTGTATTTTGACACTGTGTCAGCAACTGATATATAGCACGGTTCCTGGGCTGTGTCAAGAGGCTTTTTGCAAGATTTACCGAATTTTCAATCCCTGTCGGCGGATTTCCCCCTGGATGGGAGGGATGCGCCGGATAAGATGCTCATCCAGCGCTTTCAAACGCCGCGTGCAGCCATTTGCGGACAAAAAAAGCTTCCTGCCGGGCATCGTGATGTCCCGGCAGGAAGTTTTTCCGCATGGTGGATTTTTTAGATTCCAGCAGTGCGGTCCGCGCCGCGCTTACAGAGGGGACCCGGACGCCTCCTCGTTTTTCGCCTTGTACTCCTCGCCCCAGCTCTGCATAGCGTCCAGGATCGGCTTTAAGCTGCGGCCCAGGTCCGTCAGGGTGTACTCCACCCGGGGCGGCACCTCCGGGTAGACGGTACGGGTCAGCAGGCCGCTCTGCTCCATCTCCCGGAGCTGGGCGGTCAGCACCTTCTGGGACACGTTCCCCACGGATTTTTTCAGCTCGCCGAACCGCTTCGTCCCTGGCATCAGGTCCCGCAGGATCAGCACCTTCCACTTATCGCTGATCAGCGTCAGCGTGGTCTCCACCGGGCAGGCCGGAAGTGTCTTTGCCGCTGCTGGCATCCTAGATCCCTCCTGTTCCATTGGTATCTTTTCAGACTGTACATCCTGATTTTACCGTATCACCCCACGGGGCGTCAATGGCAAAGCAAAAATTTGAAAAACTTGTAGACAGGGGAGAGGGCCGTCAGAGCCCTGGAACGGCACAATGGTTTCCTTACAGTAACCGTCCAAAAGTTACCGATCAGTGCCTATCCCACAAAATTGTGCGTACTTTTCAGGTGGATTTGTTTGCGCTATGATGCAGTCACAAGGACGGGGAACACCCCTCCGGACAACATCGCAAAAGAGACATGCACCATGAAACACACCAGAAAAATCGGGGCCCTGTCCGCCGCGGCCGTTTTGACCCTGGCCCTGTCTGTTCCCGCCGCTGCCGCGGATTACACGGTCCAGCGGGGCGACTCCCTGTGGAAGATCGCCAAGGAGCAGCTGGGGGACGGCACCCGCTGGGGGGAACTCTATGAGGCCAATCGGGATACCATCCGCAACCCCAGCCTGATCTACGCCGGCCAGGTGCTGGAGATCCCCGGCAGCGCCGAGGAGACCACGCCCGCCGTGGAGTCCAGGACCCAGACGGAGAAAGCCCTGGCCCTCATCAACACCTTCGCCACCGGCGACACGGAGACCGCCGCGACCCTGCTGGACGAGAACTACATCCAGCACAACCTGGCCTACGGCACCGGCGAAGCCGCGTTCCTGAGCTCCGTGGAGTACTTGGACTCCGCGCCCGTGAAAACCACGGTGAACAATATCCGGGCTTTTGAGGATGGCGACTATGTGTTCCTGCAGACGGTCTACAACTTTGCCGGCGCCGGGGAGCAGGTGGCCTTCGACATCTTCCGCTTCGATGCCGACGGCGAGATCGCCGAGCACTGGGACAACCTGGCGTCTCTGGCCGGTGAGAACCCCTCCGGCCACACCCAGATCGACGGGGCCACGGAGGTGACGGACCTGGACAAGACCGAGGAAAACCGTAAGCTGGTGGAGAACTTCCTCTACGATGTGATGCAGGGGAACAACCCCGACAAGACGGCGGACTACTTCGATGGCGACACCTATATCCAGCACAACACCGCCATTGCGGACGGCGTGTCTGGCCTGAACGCCGCTCTGACCGTTCTGGCCCAGCAGGGCATCCAGATGATCTATGACGAGACCCACATGGTGCTGGCCCAGGGCAACTTCGTCCTGGCGGTGAGCGAGGGGACCTACGGCGGCGCCCCCACCAGCTACTATGACCTGTGGCGGGTGGAGAACGGCAAGATCGCCGAGCACTGGGATGTGATGGAGACCATCGCGGACGCGTCCACCTGGCAGAACAGCAACGGCAAGTTCTAAACAGGCCAATCGTTACCAACTGGTAACTATGTCACAAGATTGTGCGTACTTTACAGGCGGTTTTCCCAGGGGTAGAATCCGCATAGAGAAACCGATCAGGCTGCTGAACCGCATGGGGTTCGCGGCAGAACAACCCGGCAGTGTCGGCGCGCGGCGCTTACATGAAATATACGGCCTTTGGCCCAGAAAGAGGAGGAAACCATTATGTCTCTGAAGAATCTGTTCCACAAAAACCAAGAGGAAAAAGCGGCTTCTGCCTGTGGCACGGCCTGCGGCGCCGGTGACAAGAAGCCCGAGGAGAAGCCCGCCGCCTGCGGGACTGCCTGCGGCACCGGCGATAAGAAACCGACCGCCTGCGGGACCGCCTGCGGCGCTGGTGACAAGAAGTCCGAGGAGAAAGCGGCCGCCTGCGGCACCGCTTGCGGTACTGGCGATAGGAAACCCACCGCTTGCGGCTCTGCCTGCGGAGCCGGCGACGAGAAGTAAGATCCCGCGCCCCTGCGGAACACCGCAGGGACGCACTTCCAAAAGGGCAGGAATACGCTCCCTGCTTTTCTGGAAGTGCGTCCAGCAGCAAAACACTCAAGCACCACAAGGAGGAACGACCATGGAGTATTTTTCGTTTCAATGGCATATCACGGAAGCCTGCGACCAGCGGTGCCGGCACTGCTACATCTACGCCTTGGGCAGCCACGCCAAATTCAAGGAGATGGCGCTGGAGGACATGGTGACCGTGATGGAAAACTGCAAGACTTTCTGTGAGAAGGCCGGCCGTCTGCCCTATCTCTACATCACCGGCGGAGATCCCATCCTGCACCCCCAGTTCTGGACGCTGATGAAGCTCCTCAAGCTCTCGGACATCCCCTTTGCCCTGATGGGCAACCCCTTCCATCTGACGGCGGAGGTCTGCCGCAAGCTCAAGGAATATGGATGCCGGAAGTACCAGCTGTCTCTGGATGGACGGCGGGAGACCCACGACGGCATCCGCCAGCAGCCCGGCTCCTATGACGCCACCATGGCGGCCATCCCCCTCCTGCGCCAGGCGGGCATCGACGTGGCCATCATGACCACCGTGTCCCGGTGGAACGTAAAGGACATCCCGCCCCTGGTGGATGAGGTGGTGAAGCACAAGGCGGATATCTTCGCCTTCGCCCGCTACTGCCCCTCCCAGGAGGACCGGGACGTATGCTGCTCGCCGGAGGAGTACCGGGACATGATGGAACAGTGCTGGGAGAAGTTCCAGAAGTATGAGGCCGCAGGGTGTGAGACCACTTTCAACCTGAAGGACCACCTGTGGACGCTGTTCCTGTATGAGAAAGGGCTCTTTGACCCCAAGTCCTACCCGGACGATGAGTATGTCTATGACGGCTGCAACTGCTGCAACTGCCATCTGACCATCCTCTCCGATGGGGCGGTCTATGCCTGCCGCCGGATGGAGAGCAAGGTGGGCAGCGCCCTCACCGACGACCTGTATGACCTGTTCACCGGCCCGGAATTTGACAAGTATCGGGTCTACGAGAACTTTGAGAAGTGCTCCCAGTGCGAGCTGCTGCGGTTCTGCCGGGGCTGTCCCGCGGTGGCGGCGGGGTATCACGGCAATCTGTACGCCCCGGACCCGGAGTGCTGGAAGGAGATTCAGGTATGACAGTCTCCGAGGCCATCTATCGGCGCCGCTCGATTCGGAAATTTCAGGAGCGGCAAATCCCCAAAGGGGATCTGGAAAAGGTTCTGGAGGCAGGCCTCTATGCCCCCAACGCCGGCGGCGGACAGCGGACGATCCTCTGCGGGATCCAAAACAAATCGCTGATCGCTCAGTTAGGCCAGCTGAACCTGGCCCGGTTCGACCGCAGCCGTCTGGCAGGCGGTTTTGTCTCCCGGGAACAGCCCAGCGCCATTGACGATCCCACCATCCGAAACGGCTTTTACGGCGCGCCCACCGTCTGCGCCGTCTTTTCACCGGGGAACTTTCTGTACGCGGTCCCCGACGCCTTCTGCTGCGCGGAAAATATGGCCCTGGCCGCCTATGAGCTGGGGATCGCCTCCTGTATCATCGCCAGGGCAGAGGAGACGTTTGACACACCCTTGGGAGTTCAGCTGATGCGGGAGTGGGAGATCCCCGCGGGCTGGATGCCCCGCTGCTTCGTGGCCCTGGGCTATGTGGAGGGGACCTATCCGGAGCCGAAACCCCGAAAGGACGGACGGGTCCGGATCATTGAATAAAAGGAGGATCACGCATGGATGCACAGACCTGTCTGAAGAAACTGGGCTATGTGGGGGTGCTGTCCTTTGCCACGGTGGATGGGGCGGGGAATCCCCAGGTGCGCTGCATCAGCGCCATCCACTATGAGCCGGACGCCAT
>CAJFNE010000081.1 GCA_904393855.1 uncultured Oscillibacter sp.
GTCCCGTCCGCCACCGCCGCCTGATACGCGTCCATGGCCAGCTTTGCCGCCTGGTCCTTCGCGTTTTGAATCATGTTGATCATATCGTTCCCTCTTTCGTGAGTTAGGAGATAGCAGATAGGAGATCGGAGTTTTCGTGTCCGGCAGAGCCGGGCCAATTTCAATGGCCGCCTGCGGCGGCACCACAGCTCCTATCTCATCACTCCAAACTCCTAATTTTTCCGTTTCACCCGGATTTTAAAGCTGTTCTTTCCAGTGACCGTGTGTTCCACGGCGATGGAGTACTGGATCTCCAGCAGGCCGCCCCGCTCGCTGAGGTTGTGCCGCAGCCGGCCGGTCTGGATATCCACCGTCAGCTCCCCGAAGGGCGTCTCGTACAGGGAGGTGTGCTGGCGTCCCTCCTCGAAGACCATCTGGGAGTTCACCTTCCCCGTCCGGGTCAGAATCACCCGGGGCCCCCGCACCTCAAAGGTGGTGCTGGTCCCCTCCATGCCCGTCAGCTGGCTCTCCTGGTAGTTCAGGCGCAGTCCCGCCTCCGTCAGCTCCAGGGTACCCTCCGTCATCAGCTCTGTGGCGTCGGGGTCCACCCCGTCGTAGTACTGCTCCCCCCGGATGGACAGCAGCACCGGCAGCTTCCCCTCCGGCCGGTCAGTATTGGTCGATGTCGATTCTCTGGGCGGCATGGTGCAGTTCCTCCTGTAAGAATACCGAGGCGGTCTCCTCAAAGTCCTCCGCCCGGTCGCTGACATAGAAGGCGGTGGCGCCCCGGCGGTCCGGCGGGGACAGTGCATCGCCCGCCTGCAGCGTCCGCTTGAGCTCATAGGCGGATTCCTCCCCGGCGGACACCAGCGTCACGCCGGGGCCCATGATCTCCGCGATCACATCCACCAGCAGCGGGTAGTGGGTGCAGCCTAAAATCAGCGTGTCGAGCCCGGTTCCCCGCAGGGGTTCCAGGTACTCCCGGGCCACGGTCTCGATCACGACATCCCCCCGCTGGTACCGCCGGTTCTCCACCAGGGGCACGAACAGCGGGCAGGCCCTGCCCACCACCTCCACCGCCGGGTCCATCCGCCGGAGCGTCGCCTCGTACATGCCGGAGCGAATGGAGGCCAGGGTGGCGATCACGCCCACCCGTTTCGTCTTCGTCACCGCCAGGGCCCGCCGGCAGGTGGGCTCCACCACCCCCACGATGGGCAGGTCGTTCTCCGCCTGCAGGGTGTCCAGAGACGTGGTGGACACAGTGCCGCAGGCCACCAGAATGGCCTTGATGTCAAAGGAGCGCAGGAAACGCACATCCTGGCTGGCATATTTCAAAAGAGTCTCCCGGGAGCGGCCGCCGTAAGGCACCCGGGCGGTGTCCCCGAAGTAGATCAGGTCCTCCGCCGGCAGGATGCGCCGCAGGGCCCGCACCGCCGTCAGGCCGCCCAGGCCGGAGTCAAAGACGCCGATGGGCCGTGTGTCCATGTCCGCCGCCCCCTTTCCTGGTCTCAAAAGTTCCATAAGGACTTATTATTATACTATGTCCCCCCGCCCATTGACAAGACCTAAAATCCCGCCGGGCCTGGGAAATCCTCCAGCCCGACTCCCATGGCGTCTTTCACAGGCCGGTGCGTCTCTACCCAGGCCATTTCAGGCATTTTTCGTCTTTTTACCCTGTTTTTATGGGTGGAATTTTGGAAAGGCGTCTGCTATAATAGTCCTGCAAATTTGTCCGGGAGGTGTTTTCCCATGAAGATTGAGCTGACAGAGCAGCAGTACCGCTATCTGCTGGACCTGGTCTACATAGGCAACTGGGTGATCAATTCCACCCGGGAGAACGACCGCATCCAGGAGTATGACCAGGTGGAGAGCCTGGTGTTCTCCCACTGCCTGCAGCACAAGATGCGCTCCCTGGTGGAGCTGTACCGCGGGGAACTGATCCCCTCCCGCGCCTTTGCCGACGGCGGCATCCACGAGGCCATCGAGCACTATGAGGATATCGTGTTCTACGAAATTCTGGCGGAGGAGCTGGCCCTGCGGGACATGGACGGGGAGCCGGTGACCCGGGAGAACTACGGCGCGCTGATGGACCGGATCGACGCGTACCTGTCGGAGTTTGACCAGCACGGGACTGACAACATCAACGTGGACCTGGACGAGTAAACGCCGCAGGGCGGTCCGCGCCCCGCGATTTGGGAAATAAGGAGAAAACAGAGAGATGCCTGAGACGTCAAAAGTTTACTTTGCGGACTTCCGCTGCCCCAGCTGGCGGGAGAATCTTCCCCAAAAGCTGGCCCGTCTGATGGAGACCGCCGGCTTCGGCGACATCGACATGGACGGCAAGTATGTGGCCATCAAGATGCACTTCGGCGAGCCGGGGAACCTGGCCTACCTGCGGCCCAACTGGGCCCGGGCAGTGGCGGACCTGGTGAAGTCCCACGGCGGCAAGCCCTTCCTGACGGACTGCAACACGCTGTACGTGGGCGGGCGGAAGAACGCCCTGGACCACATCGAGTCCGCCTATGTCAACGGCTTCACCCCCTATTCCACCGGCTGCCACATCCTCATCGCCGACGGCCTCAAGGGCAACGACGAGGTGGAGGTGCCGGTGGAGGGCGGCGAGTACGTGAAAAGCGCCAAGATCGGCCGGGCGGTAATGGACGCGGACGTGTTCATCTCCCTGACCCATTTCAAGGGCCACGAGCAGGCCGGCATGGGCGGCACGTTGAAGAACATCGGCATGGGCTGCGGCTCCCGGGCCGGAAAGATGGAGCAGCACAACTCCGGCAAGCCTTTCGTCAAGCAGGACCTGTGCATCGGCTGCCGGGCCTGCGCCAAGATCTGCGCCCATGGCGCGCCGGAGTTTGGCCCGGACCGGAAAGCCGCCATCAACACCGCCAAGTGCGTGGGCTGCGCCCGCTGCATCGCCGTGTGCCCCAAGGACGCCATCCAGACCCTCTACGACGAGGCCCCCGCTATCCTGAACAAGAAGATCGCGGAGTATACCAAGGCCGTGGTGGACGGCCGCCCCTGCTTCCACGTATCCCTGGTGCTGGACGTCTCCCCCAACTGCGACTGCCATGGAGAGAACGATACCCCCATCGTCCAGGACGTGGGCATGTTCGCCTCCTTTGATCCGGTGGCCCTGGACCAGGCCTGCGCGGACGCGGTGCTGGCCCAGCCGGTTCTGTCCAACTCCGTACTGACGGACGAGGGCTGCGCCTGCGGCGGCGACCACTTCCGCGATGTCCACCCCGACACGGAGTGGCAGGTCTGCCTGGAGCACGCGGAGAAGATCGGCATCGGCACCCGGTCCTACGAGCTCGTGAAAATCTGATGCGGAAAACAAAACGAGGACTTCCCTGCGGGAAGTCCTCGTTTTTCGTTGAAAACCGGTCCGTCCTGCTCAGGCGAACAGGGCGTTGAAGGCGTCCACCACACTGTCGGCACCCTCGCTCAGGGCGATCAACATCACGTAGTTGCCGTTGGAGACGATGCGGGAGCCGTTCTTCCACCCCTCAATGCTGGCGGGGTACCAGGCGCCGCCGGGGTTCGTCTCGTCGCCCACCTGGTAGTCGATCCGGGCCTGGAAGATGTCCTTCACGGCCTGCACGTCGTCGGCGTTCTCCACTTCCACCAGGGCGATCTCACCCACCGTGGCGGAGATCGCGGCGTAGTACACCAGGCACTGCTTGGTGGCGATGTCGGACAGGCCGGCATAGAACATGTCCAGGGACTCTCCCTCCACGGCCATCATGCCGGGCCAGTTAGCCTGGCTGGAGGCCAGGGAGTTATAGAAGGCGGTCAGGTCCACGGAGTCGGAGGTCTCCTCCGCCGGGGGCGCGGCAGGCTCCTGGACGGGGGTCGTGGGTGCGGCGGGCTTCTGGGACGAGGTGCTCTGGCTGCCGGAGCTGCCGGAACCGGAACCACCGGAGCTGGTGCCGCTGCCGGAGCTGGTGCTGCCGGAGCCGGAGTTGGAAGCAGAGTTCCCGGAGCTGCTCTGGGCGTCCGCGTCGTCCTCCGCGGGCTCCTCCGGGTCCTCGGCGGGCAGGGCCGCCTCGCCGTCCGCCTCCTCGTCCTCCGCCGCATCGTCGCCGGGTTCCGCGGCGCTGTCGTCGGGCTGGGTGGTCTCCTGGGTGGTGTCGTCGGCCGTGCCGGCGGAGTCGTCATTGCCGCCGCAGGCCGTCAGGGCCAGCAGCAGCGTCAGGGCCAGCAGCAGGGTCAGCAGTCTCTTCTTCATGTGCGTCATTCTCCTCATTTCTTGTGATGGCCGCGGGGCGCGGTCACGTCTCTGCTGGGATTAGACGGTGCGGCGGGAAAAAAGTTCCCGAAATCTGACATTTTTTCGCGCCGCCCCGCAAAGGCCGAAAAAAGCGCAGGGAGACCTGCGGTCTCCCTGCGCTTTTTGCATTCCGGTTTATCCCAGCAGCAGGTCCCGGTGATCCAGGACCTCCTGGATGTCCGCGTCGCTGTTCACCAGATTGTCCGCCGCCTTGGATTTCTGGGCCAGCGCGCCCTCCAGCTGGGCAATCATATCGGACGTCACCGCCGGGTCCGGCTGATTGCCGTCCACGGTCTCCAAGTACCTCTCGCAGGCTTTCAAGAGCTTCTCATTGGGCGTCCCGGAGGGAAAGCCGCAGAAATAGTAGGCATCCAGCTTGAATTTCTCGTTGGAGACGATCTCCCGGATCTTCGCGATGACCTGTTCCTTCTCCTGTGTCCCTGTCATGGCATGGATTCTCCTTTTCCTCTGATTCATTCTAAAATGCGCAGGCGCGTGCCTGGTATGGACGGTTCCGCTTTGATGGTATCACTGGGGGCACGCCCTGTCAAGGGCGGAATCCCGCGCAAAGAGGCGGAGCCCGGGACAGTTGTCCCAGGCTCCGCCTGATTCCTCAGGATTTATCGGGCGGCCGGTCAGCCTTCCGGGCCGCTTCCGGGGTCCTTCCCCTCATGGTACACTTTCAAATGGGGTCCTTCCGTCCCGGGGACGATCGGTTTTGCCCGCTCCTTCCCCCGCTTGGCCTTGCCCTGGAGCTCCGGCACCGGGGGCACGTCATTGCGGGGCTGGGGGTGGGTCCAATCCGGGCGGGCCATACCCTGTTTCGGCATATTCATCACCTCGGGGCTAGTCTGCCCGGAGCTCCCGTCTCTATGCGGCCTCCGTCACACCGGCTCCCCGCCGGGCAGGAGAGGCGTCATGCTCCGCAGGCTGATGCACAGAGTGGACAGGTTGTGCAGCAGCGCGGAGGTGGCCGGCGGCAGCACGCCCAGCACACCCAGGGCGATCAGGCTGCCGTTGAAGCCCATGACGAAGCGGTAATTGCACTGCACCCGCTCCATCAGCGCCTGGGCCAGCCGGCGCAGCAGCACCAGCTCGTGGAGGTCGTCCGCCGCGATGGTGATGTCGGCGATCTCCCGGGCGATGGCGGCGCCGTCGCTGATGGCGATCCCCGCACTGGCGGCGGAGAGGGCCGGCGCGTCGTTGATGCCATCGCCGATCATGATTACGGTCCTGTCGGCGGCCCGCTCCGCCTCCACAAAGGCGGCTTTGTCCTCCGGCAGCACCTCGGCCCGGTACTCGTCCACGCCCAGCTGGGCGGCGATGGCCGCGGCGGTCCGCTGGCTGTCCCCGGTCATCATCACCAGGCGTCCAACGCCCAGCTCCCGCAGCTGGCTCAGCACCTCCGCGGCCTCCGGCCGCAGGGGGTCCGCCACACAGATCACCGCCGCCAGCTCCCCGCCGATGGCCAGATACAGGTGGGAGTACTGGTCCGGCAGGGCCCGGAAGCGGTCCTCCTCCCCGGCGGGGAGAGCGCTGTGCTCGTCCTCAAAGACGAAATGATGGCTGCCGATCACCACCCGCTCCCCGCCCACCTGGCTGGCAATGCCGTGGGCCACCACATACTCCACGCTGGCGTGCATCTCCGCGTGGGTGAGGCACTTCTCCCGAGCCGCCCGCACCACGGCATTGGCCATGGAGTGGGGGTAGTGCTCCTCCAGGCAGGCCGCCAGGCGCAGCATCTCGTCGGGGTCCCGGCCCCCAAAGGGGATCACGTCCACCACGGTGGGGCAGGCCCGGGTCAGGGTGCCGGTCTTGTCAAAGACGATGGTGTCCGCCCGGGCCACCGCCTCCAGGAACTTGCCGCCCTTGACGGTGATGTGATGCCGTCCCGCCTCCCCCATGGCGGAGAGGACGGACAGGGGCATGGCCAGCTTCAAGGCGCAGGAGAAGTCCACCATCAGGATGGACACCGCCCGGGTGACGTTCCGGGTCAGGGCATAGGTGAGCAGGGTCCCCAGCAGGCTGTACGGCACCAGGTGGTCCGCCAGCCGGGCGGCCTGGGTCTCCGTGGCGGACTGGAGCTTCTGGGACTCCTCGATCATGGTGACGATCCGGTCGTAACGGCTGGAGCCGGTCTCCCCGGCGGCCTCCAGCACGCACTCGCCCTCCTCCAATACCGTGCCGGCGTAGACCATGCTGCCCACCCGCTTGGGGACGGGTACCGACTCGCCGGTGAGGGACGCCTGGTTCACCATGGCCTCCCCCTCCGTCACCTTCCCGTCCAGGGGGATCAGGTTCCCGGTGCGGACCCGGACGCGGTCTCCCGCCTGGATCTGGTGGACCGGCACCAGCACGTCGCCGCTCTCCGTCACCTGCCAGACCCGGTCCACGTTCAGGGACATGCTCCGGGCCAGGTCCCCCACGGATTTCTTGTGGGTCCACTCCTCCAGCAGCTCCCCCAGCCGCAGCAGGAACATGACGGACCCAGCGGTGGCAAAGTCCCCCCGGGCCAGGGAGACGCCGATGGAGACGGCGTCCAGCACCTCCACCTGGAGCCTCCCCCGCAGCAGGCACCGCAGCCCCCGCCACAGGTAGCGCATCGCCCGCAGGGCGGTGTAAGCCATCCGCAGCGGCGCGGGGAAGAACAGCGTCCGCACCGCCCGGAAGGCCACCATCCCCGCCAGACGGTTCTGGTACTGCTGGTTCAGCTCCCGGCCGCTCTGCTCCGGCAGCTGGTCCGCCAGGGGATTTCCCGCCTCCCGGAAGCGGGCCAGGGCTCCCAGCACCTCCTGCCGGGGGCCGTCATAGAGGATCACCGCGTCGCCGGTGCGCTCGTAGACCCTGGCGGACCGCACGCACGGCAGGCGGTTCAGATAGAGGTCCAGCAGGTCCGCCTGCCGGATCGTCATCCGGGGCTGGCACAGGTGCACCCGCAGCCGGCCCCGGCTCTCATGCAGAATTTGACATTTCACGCGATCACGCTTCCTCTCAGAAAAAGAGCCGCGCCGTTCCAGGCGCGGCTGATGGGTTTCGGTTCTTACGCCTCCCCGGCGGCGTCCTCCACCGTCTCGGCGGCGGCCGCCCGGGTCTCGTTGATCTCCTTGGCGTCGGCCAGGATGTCCCCGGCGGCCTCCTGCACCTGGGTCACCGTGGTCATCACGCTGTCCCGGCACCGCAGCGCCGCGGCGGTGGCATGGGTATAGACCTTCCGCGCGTCCTGGCTGGCCAGCAGCTTGAAGCCCGCGGACCCCAGCAGGGTGCCGCCCGCAAAAATCGCAATGTTCTTCCAATCCATCATCTGTCTCACTCGCTTTCTATTTCCGCTTGATTCCGGTCAGCATGGCCAGCGCCATACAGGCCAGCGCCGCCCAGGCCCAAAAACGATGCTGTTTCATCATCTCGACTCCTTTGTTCCGCGGGATTTTATCCCAATCATAGAACATTCCACAAAAGTTGTCAAGAGTATTTTATATCCGTCAAAATTGCGTATATATTCCTATAAAAAGTTGCATAATGCTAACTTTTTGAAAATCCGCTCCAGCCGGGTTCCGGGGAAAAAACAGGCGGGCTGCCCGTCCAGCCTGGAACGGGCGGCCCGCCGCTGATGGCGCAGCTGTATTCAGTTCTCCGCCTCCCGCAGCCGCTCCACGATGGTGGACCTGGAGACGGAGCGGTACACCGCCAGGGGCACCAGCGCGCCCAGCAGGGCGAACACCGGGATCACCACCAGGAACGGCGTCAGCGTCAGCCGGTAGGTGAAGAACCAGAACAAACTCCCCACCGCCGTGAAGGCCACCGGGCCCAGCGCCAGGGTCAGCACCAGGGAGATCCCCGCCGCCCCCAGAGCGTAGAACAATCCCTCATACACCAGCATGGTCTTGAGCTGCTTGCCCGTCATGCCGATGGACTGGAGCACGGCGAACTCCCGCTTTCGGGCGATGATGCCGGTGAGGATAGCGTTGAAGAAGTTCAGCACGCCCACCAGCCCCACGATGAAGCTCAGGGCCCCGCCGCACAGCTGGAACATGGAGCGCATGCCCTCGAACTCCGCGGCGTAGAGGGCCTTGCTCTC
>CAJFNE010000082.1 GCA_904393855.1 uncultured Oscillibacter sp.
CTGCTCCCGGCCGGTGCCGCAGAGGTTGTTGTGGGCCAGCATCCCCGTCCACAGCAGGTCCGCCCGGGCGGCCAGGTCGCCGGGGTCCGCCAGCGCCCGAGGAGCGGCGTCCAGCACCGTGCGCACCAGGGCCTCGCACAGCCGGTCTGTCAGGGCCACGTCCGGTGTGTTGGTGAAATACCGCTCCAGGATGTGGGAGATCATGTCCACCGCGCCGCAGGCGGTGGGGTACGCCGGCAGGGAGCAGGTGAAGCGAGGGTTCATCACGGCGAACTTGGGGCGGTACAGATCGGATTTCAGGTTGCCCCACTTGAGATTCTCCGGCTCGTGGGTGATGACGGTGCTATCCGAGCCCTCGCTGCCGGTGGCGGCCACCGTGACCACCACGCCCACCGGCAGGATGGCCTCCGGCGTCCGGACGCTGAAGAAGTCCCAGAAGTCCCCGTCATAGGGGACGCCCGCGGCGATGGCCTTTGCGGTGTCCATGACGCTGCCGCCGCCCACCGCCAGCACGAAGTCCAGGTTCTCCCGGCGGCACAGCTCGATCCCCTCGTAGACCTTGCCGCTGCGGGGATTGGGCTGGATGCCGGAGAGCTCCGCCCAGGGCAGCCCTGCCTCCCGCAGGGAGGCCGTGACCGCGTCATAGGCGCCGTTGCGGCGGGCGGAGCCGCCGCCGGTGACCAGCAGCACCCGGGTGCCGCCAAACCGGCGCACCAGGGCGCCGGTGGTTTGCTCCTCCCCGTCGCCAAAGGCGAACAGGGTGGGGGAATGGAACGTGAAGTTGTTCATGGGAGGACTCCTTTCCTCAAAATTCCAAAATGCGGGCGGTCCCGCCTGGATCAAAGCGCGTCAAACACCGGCAGGGCCGGCACGATCGGCAGCAGGACTGCCTCGCCGGGACTGCTTTGACAGGCGGGCCATCCCGCCGTTTCCCGCTGCGGACTGCTCAATACCCCCGCGTCCGGTCCACCAGGGCGGCCAGGGGGCGGCCCTCGGCGTAGTTCAGCAGGTCTTGGCAGAACAGCTGCACCGCCCGGTCGCAGGTGTAGCCCAGGGTCAGGTTGCCGGAGACGTGGGGAGTCAGGAGCAGGTTCCGGGCGTCCCACAGGGGATGGTCCTGGGGCAGCGGCTCCGGCACCACCACGTCCAGGGCGGCGCCGGCCAGATGGCCGCTGTTCAGGGCATCCGCCAGGGCGTCCTGATCCAGGAGGGAGCCCCGGCCCACGTTGATGACATACGCCCCCTCCGGCAGCAGGGAGATCCGCTTCCGGTTCAGGAGGTGGACCGTCTCCGGCGTGCCGGGCAGGGCGGCCACCAGGATGCCCGCGGAGGGCAGGATGGCATCCAGCTGGGAGATGGGATGGACCTCATCAAAGGAGGAGTGGGGCTTCCCGCTGCGGCTGACGCCCACGATGCTGGCCGCGCCCATGCCCCGCAGCCGGTCCGCCACGTTGCTGCCGATGTCGCCGGTGCCCAGGATCGTGAAATCGCTGCCCCGGATGGAGCGGATGGGGAGATCGCTGCGCCAGCCCCGGCTGCGCACCACCTCCGCGTACTCCGGCATCCGCCGCAGCAGCATCAGTGTCACCATGACCACATGCTCGGCGATGGTGACGCCGTAGGCATTGGTGTTGGTGAGCAGGCAGTCCGGGTTTGCAAACAGGGAGGGGTCCTGGCAGTAAGGGTCCACGCCGGCAAAGGAGCAGCAGTACCACTGCAGCGTGGCGGGAGCGGCCCGCAGCAGGTCGATCGAGTGAGCATAGAGCACCTCGCAGTGCTGGACGCAGGCCTTGGCCTCCTCGAACTGGTCCAATGTAAAGAAGTGGGGGGTGAAGCCCGCCGCCTGGGCGGCGGCCCGGATTTGGTCCTTGTGGGCCTCCGTCAGGAATTCCTGGTAGATGCAGATCTCACGGCTCATATACATCGACTCCTTTTTCTTCAATTGAGGGATCGTTCTGATGGATTCACATGCTGCCTCGGCACACCTGCTCCGCGCAGCGCATGCCGTCCGCCGCGGCGGAGAGGATGCCGCCGGCGTAGCCGGCCCCCTCGCCGCAGGGGAACAGTCCCCGGACGGCGGACTGGCCGTCCTCGTCCCGAGGAATCCGCACGGGGGAGGAGGAGCGGCTCTCCACCGCCGTCAGCACGGCGTCGGGGTGGTCATAGCCCCGGAGCTTCTGCCCCAGGAGAGGCAGGGCCTCCGCCAGGGTCTCCGTCACGAAGGGGGGCAGGCAGTCCCAGAGGTTGGCCCAGGTGACGCCGGGGCGGTAGCTGGGGCGCACCCGGCCCGGCATTGCGGAGGGCCTCCGGGCCAGGAAGTCCTCCACCCGCTGGGCGGGGGCCCGGTAGCCCCCGCCGCCCAGGGCGTAGGCTGCCTCTTCCAGACGGCGCTGGAAGGCGATCCCCGCCAGGGGGGAGCCGCCCCCGAAGTCCTCCGGCGTCACGTTCACCAGCAGGGCGCCGTTGATGTTCTCCCGGTCCCGGGCGAACTCGCTCATGCCGTTGGTGACCACCCGGCCCGTCTC
The DNA here is from genome assembly GCA_904393855.1 of uncultured Oscillibacter sp. Lineage (GTDB taxonomy): Bacteria > Bacillota > Clostridia > Oscillospirales > Oscillospiraceae > Oscillibacter. Next base: position 2,526 of record CAJFNE010000082.1, read on the forward strand.
CGAGGCGGCGGCCACCACCTCCCCGCCGGGACAGACGCAGAAGGAGAAGGCGGACCGCCCGCTGGGCAGGTGGCAGGAGAGCTTATAGGTGGACGCCGGAAGGCCCGGGTGTCCGGCGTACTGCTTGTATTGGGCGGCGTCGCAGTCCGCCTGTCGGTGCTCGATCCGGACCCCCACGGCGAAGGGCTTGGGCTCCAGGGGGACGCCCCGGCGGTGGAGCATCTCGAAGGTGTCCCGGGCGGAGTGGCCGGGGCAGAGGACCAGATGGCGGCAGGGCAGGGCGTAGGAACCCTCCGGTCCCTCCACCGTGATGCCGGCGAGAGCGCCGCCGGTGACCTCCAGGTCCGCCAGGCGGTGTTCAAAGCGGATGTCCGCCCCCAGCTCCAGCAGCCGCCGGCGCAGGTCCACCAGGGCGGTGTGGAGGTAGTCCGTGCCCACGTGGGGCTTGGCGTCGATGAGGATGTCCTCCGGCGCGCCGCAGGAGACCAGCGTCTCCAGGATGAAGCGGTGGCGGGGGTCCTTGGTGCCGGTGTTCAGCTTCCCGTCGGAGAAGGCCCCGGCGCCGCCCTCGCCGAACTGCACGTTGCTGGTGAGGTCCAGCTCCCCGGTGGCCCAGAACCGCTCCACGTCGGCTTTCCGCCGTTCCACGCTGCGGCCCCGCTCCAGCAGGATGGGCCGCTGTCCCGCCAGGGCCAGCACCAGGGCGGCGAAGAGCCCTCCAGGCCCGGCGCCCACCACCACGGGCGGGACCTCCGGGGCGGGACGGGCCGCCGGCGGAGCGTACGGAGCCGGGGGCGTATAGGGGCTGACCCGACGGCTGCGGACCCGGCGCAGCGCGGCAGACTCGTCCCGCAGGGAGACCTCCACCGTGTAGACCAGGCGAACCTCCTCCCGGGCGTCCACGCTGCGCCGCAGCACCCGCAGGGAGAGCAGGTCCTTCTCCCGGACCCGCAGGAGCCGGGCGGCCTCGGCGGCCAGCGCCGCCATGTCAGCGCCGGGGGGCAGTTTGATATTTTCGATCTTCAGCAAGGCGGTACACCTCTCCCTGGGGTTTCGGTCCGGCGCCGCGGGGGCAGGACGCTCCCGGAGGCCCCGCACCGGGCAGATTCACGCTTCCCATTGTATCATAGCGGGACCCGAGAGGCCAGAAAAAGTTCATGATTCCTTTAAACTTCTTTCAGCTTTCTTTAAGAAACATCCGCTATACTGCGTAGCAGAAAGAGAGGAAGAGCGGCAGTCCCGAGAGGACGGCTGAACTTCCACCCTCGCTTCCAGGCCGGTTTTGGCGGCAGAGGGAGGCGGCGCCGGAGACTTCCGGCGGAAACAGTGATAAACCAGAAATACCAATGATAGATTGTAGGGAGGAACGAAAGATGTATCAGGACGAACAGAACCTCTATCATGAGACTTACCAAGAGGGCGGCGGAGAGCAGACCCGCTTCCCGGAGACCACATCCGCAGCGGATGCGTCGGCCGGCACGTATGGCGGGGAGCCCCAGCGGCCCGTACAGGAGATGAAACCCGTGAAAAAGAATCGGATCGGTTTGAAAGTAACAGCCCTGGCCCTGTGCTGTGCCCTGGTGGGCGGCGCCATCGGCGGCGGCATCGTCTGGGGCGTCAGCAACAGCGGCGACAGCGGCACGACCATCAGCGTCAGCGACCGCACGGTGAGCCAGGTGTCCATCAAGACCGTGGATGGCAAGACGCTCATGACCGACGCGGAGGTATACGCCGCCAACGTCAACAGCGTGGTGTCCATCAACGTCACCGGCACCAGCGGCTACAACATCTTCGGCCAGCCGGTGCAGTCCGCCTCCTCCGGCTCCGGCTTTATCTTGACCACCGACGGCTACATTGTCACGAACTACCATGTTGTGGCGGACGCGCAGGCCATTCAGGTGACGCTGTACAGCGGCGCAGAGTACGAGGCCCAGTACGTGGGCGGCGACGAGGACTACGACATCGCTGTTTTGAAGATCGACGCCACGGACCTGCAGGCGGTCACCCTGGGCGACAGTGATGAGCTGAACGTGGGCGACCATGTGCTGGCCATCGGCAACCCCCTGGGCGAGCTGACTTTCTCCATGAGCGGCGGCATGGTCTCCAGCGTGAACCGGACCATCAACGTGGACGGCACCCCCTTCAATATGATCCAGACGGATACCTCCATCAACCCCGGCAACTCCGGCGGCCCGCTGCTCAACAGCTACGGCGAGGTGGTGGGCATCGTGTCCGCCAAGTACTCCAGCACCGGCAGCTCCGGTGAAAGTGTGGAGGGCCTGGGCTTCGCCATCCCCATCAACGATGTGTCCAGCATGATCCAGGACATCATGACCAACGGCTATGTGACGAACCGCGCCTACCTGGGCGCCACCATCGGCACGCTGAACGCCAGCATGGCCCAGCAGTACCGCTATGACATCACCGAGGGCGCGTTCGTCTACTCCGTGGAGGAGGGCGGCCCTGCGGACCAGGCGGGACTGCAGCTGGGCGACGTGATCACTGCCATCGACGGCACGGAGATCACCTCCCTGGATGATCTGACCGCCGCCAAGAAGAACTACGTCACCGGGGATACCTCCACGCTGACGGTGTACCGGCAGGGCGAGACCATCACCGTGGAGCTGACCTGGGGCGAGACCCCCGCGGAGACGGCCTCCACGCAGACGGAGCAGAGCAGCCAGGATAACAGCGGGCAGAACAACGGCTCCATCACGAATCCCAACGACCTGTTTGATTACTTCTTCAACTATCGGTAAAACCGGCAACCTCTCCGGCGTTTGACGGCGGCTTCGCGGCAACCGCTGCGGCAAGGGCAACAGCTGCCGATGCGGCGGGCGCTGAGGGTGAAACATAGATGGAAGCACCAGCTATAAAGCAGGATTTCTGCTTGACGATTTTGTTAGAAACGGCTGCCGAAAGGCAGCCGTTTCTCTTATGCCTGGGATAGGATCAGAGTTCGATCGGGAAAAAGAACAGGCGTGCCGTTTCCCGGCGCGCCTGTCAGTATACCGTACATGGGCCGCTTACGGCTGCCTGCTTTCCTGCTGATCGCCGCGTTTGGCATCGAAGATCTCCGCGAGGACGAGAAACACCAATAACACCACGAGTACAGTACCGCTGGACACCATCTGAAATGCCTCCTTCCCATTGACGGTAAATTTATGGATATCCAGTAAAATTAACAGTTTCTTTACTTATAGTATATCAGCCCCAGAGAGAAAAGCAAGGGCTTCGGCGAAATTTTTTCGGGGAATACGGAGACATGCGGACGCCGTGCCGTCATAAGGTGGGACAGGAGAGTGCCCGCCAGAGTGCGCGCCGGGAAAGCTGCGCGTACACTGGCGGGCGAGGAAAATGGGTTCACAAGCTCTGCAGGGTTTGCCGGATTGGGTCGGACGTGATCTTATTGATCATCTTCCTGCTGCTTCCGGTTCTTTCGGCTGCTAAACGCAGCGAATGCGAGAATCGCGATCAGTGCGACCAATACGATGCCACCGGGTTCCATGGAAGTCCTCCTTTCAATTAACGGTATTTTATCGATTAAATATTTTTTCTTAACGAAATCTTTATATACAATATACAACGGTTTCCGGGAAAATGCAAGTCCTAATTTACAAATTTAATCAAAAAATTGGAGACGGATTCCAGACGCTCTTTCCTGACAACGCTCCCCGGGAAATTCGCCGGAAATGGGTGGGGCGCAGAGCCTTTGACCGCGACGGATTTACTTGACATTTCATGAGCCGCATTGTAGAATTTTCGTGTTTCCCATGGCTGCATACTGTGGCACAGGCGGAACACGGGAGTGTTCTGCAGGCAGACTGGAAAGCGCGGGCAAGGCGGCGCCTTTGGGAAAGGGAAAGGGGTTCGTGGAGATGTCTGACAGGCAGAAAGGCGTATTTCTCGCGGTGCTGTGTCCCTGCTTGTGGGGGATCATGGGTGTGTTTGTTCGCAACATCACCAGTACCGGGATCGGCGTGGTGGACGTCTCTTTCTTCCGCTGCGCGGCCTCCGGGCTGCTGTTGCTGCTGTTTTACGCTGTCACCAAGCCCAGTGTCCTGAAGATCAGCTGGAAGGGCCGCCTGATCTCCGCCTGCTACGGCATGGTGGCCTACAGCCTGAGCTTTGTGGCCTACAGCATCTCCGTCTCCCGGATTCCGGTGGCGGTGGCCATGATCCTGATGTTCCTGTGTCCCGTGTGGGTGACGCTGTTCAGCGCCCTGCTGTTTCACGACAGGCCAAGCCGGCAGCAGATTCTGGCCATCATCGTGTGCCTGTGCGGCGCGGCGCTCTCCGCGGACCTCCTCTCTGTGGGGGAGGTGCGGCTGGACGGGATCGGCATGCTGATGGGGATTCTCAACGGCATGGGCGCTGCCATGCAGATCGTGGTGCCCCGGTACTTCTCCGACCGATACAGCAAGGACACCATGGTGGTCTACGGATTTTTGGGCGCGGCCATTGCCCTGCTCTTCTTCGTAAACGTGGGGGAGATCACCACGGCGTTCCAAACCAGCAACGTCGTGCAGCTGGGCGCCTCCATTTTTGCCGTCAGCGTGCTGTGCACCATGGTGGCCAACGTGGCCTTCGTGAAGTCCACGGAGTACATCACGGGGACCGAGACCAGCATCCTCTCCGCCCTGGAGGTGGTGGTGGGGAGCCTGGCCGGCTTCCTGGTCTACCACGAGCACCTCAATCCCCTGCAGCTGCTGGGCATGGTCCTGGTGATCTCCGGGGCGCTCAGCACCCAGGTCCACTGGGGAAAGCTCCTGCGACGAAAGGCCTGAGGAGGACTTTCCCCGGCGGGAAGACTTGCAAACCGGGGGAAAATAGCGTAAACTGCTGATAGAAAACGAAACCTGTTAAGATAAGGAGTCGTGACCATTCATGAAATTAGGCATCCTGGGACTGCCCAACGTGGGCAAGAGCACCCTGTTCAACGCCATTACCAACGCCGGCGCGGAGAGCGCCAACTACCCTTTCTGCACCATTGATCCCAACGTGGGCATGGTGGCGGTGCCGGACGAGCGGCTGGACCATCTGGCGGAGCTGTACCAGCCGGACAAGAAGACCCCGGCGGTCATCGAGTTCGTGGACATCGCGGGCCTTGTGAAAGGGGCCTCCAAGGGCGAGGGCCTGGGCAACAAGTTCCTGGCCAACGTCCGGGAGACGGACGCCCTGATCCACGTGGTCCGCTGCTTTGACGACGAGAACGTCATCCATGTGGAGGGCAGCACGGACCCCAAGCGGGACATCGAGATCATCAACATGGAGCTGGTGATGGCGGACCTGGAGATGGTCCAGCGCCGGGTGGAGAAGGCCACCAAGGCGTTGAAAGGGGATAAGAAGTTCCAGCACGAGGTGGACCTCTTCACCGCCCTGCAAAAGCACCTGGACGGCGGCAATCTGGCCCGGACCTTTGCTTGCGACGAGGACGACGCGGCCCTGATCGCCACCTCCGACCTGCTGACCCTGAAGCCGGTGATCTACGCCGCCAACACCGACGAGGCGGGCTTCACGGACCTGGACAACAACCCCTATTACCAGCAGGTGAAGGCCATCGCCGACGCCGAGGGGGCCCAGGTGCTGCCCATCTGCGCCAAGATGGAACAGGACATCGCCGAGCTGGAGGGCGAGGAGAAGCTGATGTTCCTGGAGGAGCTGGGGGTGGAGGAGTCCGGCCTGGACCGGCTCATCAAGTGCTCCTAC
>CAJFNE010000083.1 GCA_904393855.1 uncultured Oscillibacter sp.
GAGCTGGTGCTGTGCGCCCTGCTGATGAGCTCCCGGGACGTGGACGGCTCCATCCAGTGGGTCCGCCAGCAGGTGGCCGACGGGGTGGACATCACCACAGTGGTGGAGAAAGGCAAGTCCGCTTTCGTGGGGCCGGAGTTGTACCGCAAGACCCTGGGCATCATCGGCCTGGGGGCCATCGGCTCCCTGGTGGCCAACATGGCCATCGCCCTGGGCATGGATGTCTACGGGTACGACCCCTATCTGTCGGTGGACGCCGCGCTGCGGTTGGACCGCCACGTCCACGTGGTGCCGGATGTCCGGGACCTCTACAAGCGGGCGGACTATATCACGGTCCACATCCACTACACGAAGCAGACGGAGCACATGATCGACGCCAAGGCCATCGAGGCCATGAAGCCGGGCGTCCGGTTCATCAACCTGGCCCGGGACGAGATCGTGGACGACGCCGCCATGCTGGCGGCGCTGGACTCCGGCCGGGTGGCGGCCTATGTGACCGACTTCCCCACCAATGAGCTGGTGAAGACGCCTCACGTGGTGGCCATGTCCCACCTGGGCGCCTCCACGCCGGAGAGCGAGCAGAACTGCGCGGTTATGGCGGTGGATGAGCTGAAGGACTACCTGGAAAACGGCAACGTCCACAACTCCGTGAACCTGCCGGCGGTGGCCATGGAGCGCAGCGGCGTCATGCGGCTGTGCGTGATCCACAAGAACGTGCCGGCCATGCTGGCCAACATCACGGCGGTGCTGAGCCAGGACGGCGTCAACGTGGAGAACCTGAGCAACAAGTCCAAGGGGGACCTGGCCTATACCATGGTGGACCTGGGGACCCAGGTGGGGGAGAGCGTGATCGAGGAGATCCGCCGCCTGCCCAACGTGATCCGGGTGCGGGTAATTCTGTAAGGAGGCAGCCCATCTGTCTTTTGACACGAATACAAACGGCCGCAGGCGCATGCAGCGCCTGCGGCCGTTTCATTGTGCGCAGGAGAGAAAGAGAGGTTGGATGAGAAGAGAGAAGCCATCAAACGGCTGCCGCCCGCCGCCGCGCACATGCGGCGGAGTGCCGTTGGGGAAGTCAGTTCAGGACGATGGCGTTAACCGCCTCGATTAGGGTAACCACGGCGCTCCGGGCCACCAGAGAGACCGGCTCTCCGTCCACCACTGCCAGGCAGTAGCTGCCGTCGTAGCGGTACAGGTCGATCTGAACCGTGGGCTGGCCCTCCAGATCCAGGTGGAGCGTCAGGCTGATCTCCTGGCGCTGGGTGGGCTCCTCGTCGGTGAAGCTGTCCGCCGTCAGGGATTCCAGCGCGCTCTGGAGATCGGTGATCTCCAGTTCCTCATCCTGGTAAGTGTAGGTGCGGTCCTCCGCGCTGCCCTCGGAGGCGATGGTGTAGTCCGTCCCCTCCAGGGTAATGTCGATCTGGCTGACGTTCGCGAAGGCGGCGGGCAGGACCTCCGCGTGCCGGAGATCATCATAGGAGGTGGCCAGGAGAGCCAGATATTCGTCCCCGGTGATCTGATAGACGATGGGGGAGTCGTCCACCCGTGCATAGGCGGTGATGTCCTCCGCGGTTTCCTCTGTCTCGTCGGAAGAATCTGCCTCTTCAGAGGCATCCCCCTCCTGGGAGGCCAATTCCGCCAGGTCCCGGCTGACATGGAGGACCAGGGTTTCGGAGGTCTCGTTCCCGTCCGCGTCCTCCGCCGTGTAGTCCACGGTGACGGTCAGCTCCGGGGCATCCAGGCCGTAGGCTGCCAGGTCCTCCTCAGATGCGTCGTAGGTCACGTAGTCCGTCAGATCCAGATACTCCAGGGTATACAGGTAATCCTCCACCCGGTCCGTGTCCAAGGGGACATGGGCTCCGTTCTGTTGGGTGAAGTAGACGTCCTCCTCCCGGTAGGTGTCGGTGCTGTCCTCCTCATAGGTGATGGTGTAGTTCTCCGTGCCGGAGAAAACAATCTCCGACACCTGGTCCAGGGAGGGAAGCTCGTCGTTTTGGATCAGGTCGCTGAGCTCCGCGTCAAAGGCGTCCAGCGGGTCGCTCTGAGCCAGGTAGACGTTGCCGTCCCCGATGGAGACGTACCGCTGGGAGTCCATGGTGCTGAAGTCCCCCAGCAGCACGGTGTAGGTCTCATCCGCCGTGCCGATGGAGATCGTGCAGACCGGGTCGTCCAGGCCGTACTGGCTCAGGTCCTCCGGGTCCGTGATGGTGAAAGAGACGCCGAAAGCCTGAAACTGTTCCAGCAGCGCATGGATCTTTTCCTCGTCCACCGGGAAAGCCGCGTCCTCGTCGTAGCTCCAGGAGTCTTCCTTGTGGAAGGAGAGGGTCTGCCCCTCATACTCCCAGGAGAGGGATTCCACCGCGTCCGTGTCCAACTCCCAGACCACCGCCTCGCCGCTTTCGATCTGCTCCTTTCGGGCCTCATAGCGGGAGACGGCGAAGGTCACCACGCAGGCGGCGCAGAGGACACCCAGCAGGATATAGATGCGCTTATACCGTTTCATTCTGCAACCTCTTTCTCTTCAGGACTACCCCGATGCCGATACCCAGATACAGCAGCGGGAACACGCCGATCATGACCACCTTCAGCAGGGAGGAGGCGGAATCGCTGATGGTCAGATAGTTATAGTTCAGGGATTTGCTGCGGATAGCCATGGCCTCGCTCTCCCCGATCAGGGAGGACAGGGCGTTCATGGCCAGGTTCACGTTGGCGCCGGAGGAGTAGGCGTTGTACATGTCGTCCAGGAAGCTGGAGGAGGAGAACCAGACGATCTGCCCGCCGCTGTCCAGATCGATCTGGACCCCCAGGGTAAAGGGGCCGTCGATATCGCCGTCCTCCTTCTCATAGGTGGACATGTCATATCCCGCCAGCTTGCTGAAGGCGGCATCGGAGGTGGTGAGCAGCTCCGTCACTGTGGCGCCGGAGGCGGCGCTGGTATCCACGGTCAATCCCTGGGAGAGGGCCAGGATCGGATAGTAGTTCTCCTCGATGAGGGAATCCGTGATGCCGCTCTCCGCCATGTCCGGCAGCAGGGCAAAGGGCGCTTGGAAGGCGTAGTGCTCCCGGTCGCCCTCCACCACGATGCCGTCGGTGACGGTGATGCCGTAGGGCTCGATCAGGCCGTACAGGGCGGCCAGGGCGCCGTCCTCCTCCGTGGGGCCGGCCATCACCAGCAGCTTGCCGCCGCCGGACACGTAGTCGGACAGCATGGCCTGCTCCTCCGTGGAGATGTCGCTGGAGGGACCGTAGATCAGCACGCAGTCCGCGTCCTCGGGCACTTCGTCCGCTGTCAGGAGGGAGAGGGTCTCCAGCTCCATGTTATCTCGTTCCACCTGGTCGCTGAAGGTGGTGGGCAGCTCCGTCTCGCCGTGGCCCTCCAGAACGTAGACCCGGGGCTGGTCCTCGTTGACCACGTAGTCGATGGCGGAGGTGATGGCGCCCTCCCCGTCAAAGGAGGTGTTGTAGGAGTAGGAGTACAGGTCCGCCTCCTGGAGATAGATGTCGTCGTAGCCGATGTAGCGGCTGCGGTCCCCGCACTCCACCACCAGGCTGTTGTTCTGGACCTCCTCGTCGGTGTACTGCTCGGCGAAGGTGGGGTAGACGTCGGGGTTTCGCTTGACCACTGTGATATGGTCCGAAAGACTCTCGTATTTGTCCAGCAGGTTCTCGATCACCGCGTCCTCCTGGCCGGACTGGACGATCCAATAGATGGTCACGTCCTCCGTCAGGGCGTTCACCACGGCCTTGGTGTTGCTGGTGATGGAGTAGAGCTTCGTGGCGCTCATGTCGTAGCGGGTCAGACTGGTGGGCAGAGCCGAGACCAGGATGTTCACCACAATCAGCAGCGCCAGAACAATGGCCGTCAGGGCCAGGGAGTAGGAGCCGCCCTGAAAGGCGACGCGGTTGGCCTCCGCCGGTTTCCCGGAGCGGGGCAGATGCCAGGCTTTCATCAGTTATACCTCCTCTTCTCCAGGGACTGCACCGACAAAGAGAGGAAGAACACGATGACAGTCAGGTAGTAGACAATGGCCGTCATATCAAAGACGCCGTTGACGAACACGGTGAACCGGGAGAACAGGGACAGCGTCGTCATGATCTCCGGCAGCAGCCCCTCAAAGACCGTGTTGTCGAAGAAAAAGAGGACCATCACCAGGGCGATCAGGGCAAAGCTGATCCAGTAGGCCAGATTCCCGTTCCGGGTCAGATAGCGGATCACCAGCCCCAGCAGCAGGATCAGGACCACCAGGGCGATCAGGGTGCCCACGGCGGTGGAGGAGACATACTCCGAGAGGCTGACGCTGTAGTAGTTCAGCAGGATTGCCGCGATGCCGATGCCGGCGGCCAGACCCTGGTTGTCCGTCAGGGAGGAGATGAACATCCCCACGGCGATCAGCGCCGCCCCCAGGATAAAGAAAGCCAGGATGGAGCCGTAGGAGGTGGGCAGGTACACGTCGCCGAACTGGGCGAAGATCAGCGGGTACAGGGAGATGACGGCCAGAGGGATGGTGTAGAGGATCAGCAGCGCCGCGTACTTCCCGGCGATTACCTGAAAGGTGGTGATGGGCAGGGAGTAGAGCAGCTGATCGGTCTTCTGCCGGCGCTCCTCGGCGATGACCCGCATGGTGAGAATGGGCACGATGACCACGAAGATCAGATTGGCAAAGCTCAGCACGTACTCAAAGTTGCTGACCGCCGCCTGGATGTTGTACAGCACGACGCCGATGCCGATGAAGGCCAGCAGGAACGCGCCAAAGACATAGGCGGTCAGGGAGTGGAAATAGCTGCGCAGCTCGTGTTTCAAAACAGCGGTCATGCTTCCGTCACCTCCTGCTCCGCCGGGGGCTTTTCGGCGGCGTTTTCCGTCAGCTCAATGAAGACGTCCTCCAGGTTCGCCTTCTTCAGCGCCATCTCCAGCAGGGGGCGGCGGGCGTCCGCGAAGGCGAAGAAGATGTCCCGGGAGAGCTCGTAGATGTCCTCTAGGTCCGTCTTCACGTGGATCACGGAGCGGGTACCGCTCAGGCTGTCCGCCCGCAGCTCCGTGATACGGGGGACCTCCGCCAGAATCCGCTGGGCCTCCTCCGCGGAGGCCTCCGCGGTGAGGGTGATCTCGCTGGGGGTCAGCAGCCGCTTCTCCAGATTCTCCGGGCGGTCAAAGGCCACCAGCTTGCCGTGGGCGATCATGAGGATCTGCTCGCACATGGTCTGGACCTCGGAGAGGATGTGGGAGCTGAGGAGGATCGTGTGGGTTTCGCCCAGCTGCCGGATCAGCTCCCGGATTTCAATGATCTGCAAGGGGTCCAGGCCCACGGTGGGCTCATCCAGGATGATGACCTTGGGGTTTCCCAGCAGGGCCTGGGCGATACCCACCCGCTGCTTGTAGCCCTTGGAGAGGGCGGAGATGCAGCGGTTCCGGACGGATTCGATTTTGGTCTGCTCCATCACCTCTGCGATCTGGGCCTCCAGCTCCGCGCCCCGCAGTCCCTTGGCCTCCCCGACGAACCGCAGGTATTCCACTGGTGTCTCGTTCAGATAGAGGGGCGGCTGCTCCGGCAGGTAGCCTAGCAGCCGCTTGGCCTGGTTGGGCTCTTCAAAAATGTCGTATCCGTCGATGCGGACATGGCCCGCTGTGGGGGAGAGACAGCCGGTCATGATGTTCATGGTGGTGGATTTCCCGGCCCCGTTGGGACCCAGGAAGCCGTAGACATGGCCCTCGTCAATTTCAAAGGAGAGGTCGTCCACCGCCGTGAAATCCCCGTAGCGTTTTGTGAGATGTTCAACTGTGATCATTGGGAACCTCCTTTTTTCCGGTCTGCCGCCCAGAGCGGCACCCGTACTGAACTTCAGTATAGAGGGTGACGCTGAAATGACGCTGAAACATCCGCCGCAGGAGGGAAAAAGGAGTGAGGCATTCGCCTCACTCCTGGGAGAGGGATGTGGACTTGATCCGGGGCAGCTCCACGAGGAAGCGGTTGACGCCCTGGCTGCTCTCCGCCCAGATTTTTCCCTGGTGCCGGACAACCATGGCCTTTGCGATAGAGAGGCCCAGGCCGAAGCTGCCGTCCCGGCTCCGGGCCGGGTCCGCCCGGTAAAACCGCTCGAAGATATGGGGCAGGTCCTCCGGCGGGATGGGGTCTCCCTCGTTGGACACGCTCAGCAGACAGCGGTCCCGTCCATGCATCTGCAGCCGCACCCAAACCCGGCCATGCTCCCGGGCGTACTTCTGGGCGTTGTCCAGCAGGACATTTACCACCTGCTCCAGGGGGGCCGCTTCGCCCAGGACTTGAATCCGCTCATCCACCTGGGGGATCAGGGTCAGCCCCCGTTCAAAGAAGACCGGCTCAAAGGACAGCACGGACCGGGAGACCAGGGCGCTGAAATCCACTGGAAGCCGGGCGGCCTGGGGCGCTGCGGCGTCCGCCCGGGCCAGCTCCAGCAGCTGCTCAATGAGATGGCGCATCTGCCGGGACATGGTGAGGATATTGGAGAGAAACACGGAACGGCGCTCCGGGCTGTACGTCGGGTCCTGCAGGAGCTCTGCGTTGGTCAGGATCACCGTCAGGGGGGTCTTTAGCTCATGGGAGGCGGAGGCCACAAACTGCCGCTGCCGTTCCCGGGCCGCGTCCACCGGACGCACCGCCCACCTGGAGAGCAGGACGCTGATCCACAGGAACGACAGGAAGCTGCACCCGCCGATCAGCAGGCAGGTCCGAATCAGTCCGTCCAAGGTGGCCTGCTCGCTGGAGATGTCCGCGAAGACCAGACAGGGACGCAGGGGGGAGTCCGTCCGGTAGTAGCGCAGATTGTACTCCTCCAGCACTCCCAGATTTCTGGGTGAGGCATAGGCGGCGTCAATGAGACGGTGGAGGAAAGCGTCGTCGGAGAGGTCGTAGTACCCGCCGCCGGTGGCAACCAGTTCCCCCCGGGGGCCCAGCTGCAGCGCGAAGAAGGGGAGCCGCACATCCTCGCCCATCTCGCTGGGAGCGCTCAGCTGAAAGGGCTGCTCTGCGATGCTCTCCATCATGCGGATGCTCTCCCGCTCCAGGTTGGCACTGGTGAAGTAGAAGACCAGCCCAAAGATCACACAGAGCATCAGCGTGACGATGCCCATGTTGACCAGCACAAATTTAAAGCGCAGCCGGCGGATCATCCTGACACACCTCCAAATGATAGCCCAGCCGGCGGATGGCCTCAATCCGGATATCAGACCCGATGCTGGCCAGCTTTTTCCGCAGGAAGCCGATGTAGACCTCCACGTGGTTCTCCACGGCTTCAGATTCCAGGCCCCAGACCCGGGAGAGAATGGCCTCCTTGGAGAGGTTTCGCTCCCCGGCCTGGAGCAGATAGCGCATGATCTCGAATTCCTTGGCGGAGAGGCGGATGCGGTTGGCCCCGCAGATCAGCGTGGCGGAGGAGAGGTCCAGGGCCGTGTTGCCGAATGTCATCTCGTCCACCTGGCTGCCCTGGCGGCGCAGCAGGGCGTTGACGCAGGCCAGCAGCTCCCGGATGTCAAAGGGCTTGGTCAAATAGTAGTCCGCGCCGGCGTTGAGGCCCGTGATCCGGTCCTCCAGAGCGGACCGGGCGGTCAAGATCAGGATCGGTGTACCCAGGTGCTTGGAGCGCAGCTGCCGGGCCACCGTGTACCCGTCCACTTTCGGCATCATGACGTCCAGAATCAGCAGGTCGTAAATGCCCAGCTCCGCGTACTGGAGGCCGGCCTCGCCGTCGTAAACGGTTTCCACCTCAAATCCCTTGTGCTGCAGTACCTCGCTGATGGAATCCGCCAGCAGGCGCTCATCCTCGATAATCAAAATCCGCAGAAGCCCTCACCACCTTTTTACTACAGCATAAGGCGGTTTGCTGAATTGAAGCTGAAAAAGGGCGGGGGGACGCCCGTTGACAGCGGGGGAAAAATCGGGTACAATAAATCCATTGTCAAAATGGACCTTGATTGAATGTTTCATATACGCCCCTGTAGCTCAGTTGTATAGAGCGACCGCCTCCTAAAAATCGAATCGTTCGAATCCTGGAGCCCTGTAAAATTGAATATTTTCTGTATAAGCCCCCGTAGCTCAGTTGGATAGAGCGGTCGCCTCCTAAGGTTGTGCTCAACCAATCAACTCGAAGCCAAAAGTGATAGTTACCAATTCAATTTCATATAAGTCTCTGTAGCTCAGCAGGATAGAGC
>CAJFNE010000084.1 GCA_904393855.1 uncultured Oscillibacter sp.
CCAGGCCGCAGCCGATGATCTTGCTGATCACGGAGATGACCAGCAGGAGGATGGAGAATACGATCAGGCTGCCGGACATGCCGCTCACGTCCGCCTTGATGCCCACACTGGCGAAGAACACCGGCGTCAGCAGCAGGAAGCTCAGCGGCTCAAACTTGGACTGGATATAGGTGGCTCTGGGGGTGCAGGAGATCACCAGGCCCGCCACATAGGCGCCGGTGATGTCCGCCACGCCGAAGAACTCCTCCGCACAGTAGGCCATCACCAGGCACAGGACGAAGGCCAGCACCGGATAGCGGCGGCGCTCCCGTCCGGGCCACAGGGACATGAGCCAGCGGAAGAACTTCAGGGCCAGGAAGGACACCACGGCGGCAAAGACGAAGAACAGCACGATCTTCACCAGCACCAGCAGGATGCTCTCCTGCCCGCCGGCAATGCTGCTGACGATGGTCAGGGCGATCAGGCCCAGCACGTCGTCGATCAGGGCCGCCGCCAGGATGGTGTTGCCCACCTTTGTCTCCAGCTTTCCCAGCTCCCGCAGGGTCTCCACCGTGATGGAGACGGAGGTGGCCGTCAGGACCGTGCCCACGAACAGCGCCTCCATGAAATTGCCGGATTCGATCATCCCCGTCCTCTCGGCAATCAGCGCCAGCCCCGTGCCCAGAACCAGGGGCACGATCACACCCAGCAGGGCCACCAGAAAGCCCGCCTTGCCGCTGTTTTTCAGTTCCTGAATATCCGTGCCCATACCTGCGGAGAACATCAGGACGATCACGCCCAGCTCGCTGAGCTGGGTGAGGAACTCCGTCTCCGTCAGCACATTCAAAACGGCCGGTCCCAGAATCAGGCCCGCCACAAGGGCCCCCACCACCTGGGGCATCTGAATCTTCTTGGTGAGAATTCCCAGCACCTTTGTGCTCAGCAGGATCAGCGCCAGGTCCATAAGATAGTGATAGGACATATCTGAATCCCTCCCTTTCTGGAACTCAGATTTTACGCCGCTTCCCCATTTTTGCAAGGGTCAATCTGCACAAAAGGGCGTCAAGAAACCGTCAAAAATCCACCGGCTTCCCGGTGGATTTTGAACAGTTCTTCCCGTATTTTCCCAGCTTTTTCCGGAAACCCCGCTGCTGTCTCTATCCCTCTCTCAGCATTTTTACCAATCCCGCATCCGGCGTGACGTTGATCGTCTGGTAGGTCTGGTAGATCACCATGCCCGGGCGGGCTCCCGCGGGCTTCTTCACGTGCTTCACCTGGGTGTAGTCCACCGGCACGTTGCCGCTCTCCCGGGCTTGGGAGTAGTAGGCCGCGATCTTGGCGGCCTCCACCAGGGTGTCGTCATCCACCTCCCGGCCGCCGGTGCGGAGGATCACATGGGAGCCGTGGATCTTCTGGGTGTGGAGCCAGAGGTCCCGGTAGTCCGCGTCCTTCAGGGTCAGCTGGTCGTTCTGCCGGTTGTTCCGGCCCACCAGCACCTGGAAGCCGCTGGTGGTGCGGAATTTCCGGGGGCCCGCCGCCCGCTGGCGCTCTTTCCTCCCCGCCTTTTTCAGGAAGCCGCTCTCCCGCAGCTCGTTTCGGATCTCCAGGAAGTCCTGCTCCGTCTCCGCGTGGTGGAGCTCCTCCAGCACGCTCTCCAGATAGGCGATGTCCCGGCGGGCGATCTCCATCTGCTCCCGGAGGTAGTGCTCCGCCGTCTTGGCCTTCGTATACCGCTTGTAGTACTTGGCGGCGTTCTGTTGGGGCGTCAGCAACGGGTCCAGGGGGATCGTGACCTCCCCGCCCCTCTCGTCGTAGAAGTTCTCGCACACCAGCTGGCTGCTTCCCCGCTCCATGCGATAGAGGTTCGCAGTGATCAGGTCCCCGCACTGGCGCAGCTGGTCCCGGTTCTGGGTTTCGGCGTAGTCCCTCTCCTGCTGGCTGAGCTTCCGGCGCAGGCGGTCCCGGGCCGTGGTGGCGGTGCGGATCAGATCCGCCCCCCGCTGGCGGGCGCGCTCCTCCTGCTCCCGGGCCTCGTAGAAGTCGTCCAGCAGGGTGGAGAAGCTCTCATAGGGCACCGCCTCCGCCGCTGCACCGTACTGGGCAATGGGGAAGCAGGCGAACTCAAATGGCCGTCCCTCCCGCCGCAGGCAGATCGGTGTAAAGTGTTTCTCCTCCACAGCTTCCAGGAAGCCGGAGAACACCGCCCAGAACCGGTCCAGCCCCTCCGGGCCCAGGGTGAAGAGGCGGCTGTCGGTCTCCCCCGCCGCCCGGAAGGCCAGCTCCCGGGCCATCAGCGGGGAGACGCCGAAGTAGTGGTCCAGCAAAAAGGCGTCCAGCTGCCGCTCGGGATTGGCCGCGGCGAGCTTCTCCCGGAACCCCGCCTCCGTCTCCTCCGTCACCGGCAGGCGGCCCACCGCCGCCGGCGGCTGATAGTAGAGCCCCGGCAGCACCTGCCGCTGGGCGGACATATCCGCGTCCACCCGGCGCAGGCAGTCGATGATCCGCCCCTCCTCGTCCAGCAGGATCAGGTTGGACCGGCGGCCCATGGCCTCCAGCACCAGCGTCCGGCGGCCGGGGCGGCCAAACTCGTCGGCGGTGTCCAGCTCCAGCCGCACGATCCGCTCTAGATCGGGCTGGACCACGTCCGTGATCCGGGCCCCCGCCAGGTGCTTGCGCAGCAGCATGCAGAACATGGGCGGCTCCGCCGGGTTCTCCCGGCTCAGGGCCGTCAACTGGATGCGGGGGGCGTTGGCCCCGGCGCACAGCAGCAGCCGCCTACTTCCCCGCAGCACCAGGATCACCTGGTCCCGGGCCGGCTGCTGCACCTTGTCGATCCGGGCTCCCACCACTTCCGGCCGCAGCTCCTCCAGAATCGCCTGCAGGCAGATTGCGTCCAGTGCCATTACTCCGCCTCCTCCATCATCCGGGCGAACAGCTCGCTGATCCGCTCCCGCTGCCCGCTCAAAAACAGCCAGCCCAGCAGGGCCTCCAGGGCCGTGGCCTCGCCGTACTGGGCCCGGCTGGCGTGGCCGGGCACCGTGTGGACCTGGGCGTTCCGGCCCCGCTTAAAAACCGCCAGCTCCTCCGCCGTCAGCTCCGGCAGGATCCGGCGGGCCTTCTCCGCCTGGGACTCCGCGCACACCAGCCGGACGGCGGCCTGGTGCATCCCCTTGCCGGTGGACTTGCCGTGGGCGCACAGCCAGCTGCGAACCAGCAGCTCAAACACCGCGTCCCCCATATGGGCCAGACCGATGGAACTGACGGCGCGCAGCTGGTCCGGCGTGAGCCGGGGTTCAAAATAGTTCTCCATAGGGTTCTCCTTCTCTCGGACTCTTCAGAATAGGGAGATTATACCACGCCTCCGCGGGTTTGTCACCCCCACCGCGCGGAGCGCGGCGGGGGTATGCGGCCTCATCACTGCGAGGGCAAATTCTCGTAAACCAGCGCCTCTGGCACCCGGTAGATCTGGCCCCACAGGCCGCCGTTTTCATCCCGATAGATGGCTGCCACAAAGGTGTCTCCGTCCTCGTTGTGAACGCCTCGCACATAGTAGCCGTCTTCGTTAAACGGCAGGTCCTCCTGAATCGGGAAGAAGTTCTCCATAAGGCCCATTCGATAGGAGAACATATCTGTGACCGGCTCTTCATGAACCAGCTCCAGCTCCGACATGGGGAGGGTGCAGTAGTAGTCAAACCGGGCCAAATCTTTCAAGCGCTCTGCCTCACTGACCGTCCCAGTGTGGACCCTCATTCCTCCATTCCCGGCCTCCTGGGGCTCAGACGCAGTCTCTCCCGCGGAGGGCTCCGGCACAAGCGGCTTCGGTATTGTCTCCGCAGCAGACGGCTCCGCTTCCTGCCGTTCTGAACTCCCCGCCGTCTGGCCCTCCTCCCCGGGCGGCTCCTCCGACAGGGCGGCGTCCGGGGCCAGCGTACCCGCTGCCTCCGCCTGCTGCCTGGCCTCGTTTTCCAGGGAGTACTCCAGTTCCTCCGGTACCCGGTAGAGCCGGGCCACGCACGCGTCCCCCTCCAGCTGGAACACCGGCAGGTAGAACGCCCCGCTGATCCGTTGGCGACGGACCCGGTATTGGCCGTCCTCGTCAAAGGCCTCCCGCTCCGGAACCTGGATGGACAGGGTGTAATCATTCACCGTGCATTCATACAGATCCGTCACAGTCTGCTCGTCCACCAGCTCGCACGCTTCCAGGGACAGCTTTTTGTAATATTGGGACTGATGGTATGCCACTGGCATGCCGTCCCGGTCATCCGTCTGCATGTCACCGCCAAAGACGCTCGCGCCCGAGAGGTTCAGATGGATGTCCACAATCTGTGTGCTGCCGTCCTGGAACGTTGCCTCCGCCGTGATCCTGGGATTCTTCGGGATGTCGTCCGGGCTCAGCGCCTCCACACCCCAGAACAGCAGCAGCCCCTCCTCCATCTCCGTGCCCTCCAGGGTGACGGAGCTGCCGCAGACTTCGAAGTCCTCGCCGAACACCAGCAGCTGATTTTCCGGTCCGGCATAGATGGCAGACACATCCTCCTCCGACATGCCGGGAGATATCCGCTGCCAGGCGAAAAAGCCCTCCTCTGCAGAAAAGGTCACGTTTTCGATGCTTTCCCCCTCATAGCGGAAGCCCAGGTTGATGTAGTAGTTCTCCCCATCGCAATAGCCGCCCCAGTAGTCGGACTTCTCCAACAAATCCTCCTCCCGCAGCACCACTGTGCCGTTCTCGTCCAGGTCCAGGGCATAGGCTTTCACGGTGAAGATCCCTCCCACCTGCCGGGGCAAAAGTGCCTGTGCCAGGATTACCAGACACAACAGCGCGGCGGCAGCCACCCCGCCCCGCCAAAGGCGCGTCCTTCTCCGTTTCTTCCAGGAATAGGTCTCCGCTTCCAACACATACTGACTGTCGATCCCGCTCAGGGCCTCAGAAATCTCCTCCCGCCTCATACCGGAAATCCCTCCTTTCGCAAATCATCCCGCAGCCTTTTCCGGATGCGGTGAAGCCGAACGGATACCCGATTGTCCTGCATCCGGAGGCGGGACGCGATGGCCGAAACGGAATCCGCGTACCAGTATCGCCGCAGAAAGATCACCCGACTCTCCTGATCCAGCTTCTTGAGAAAGCGGTTCAGCAGCTCCGCCAGCTCTCGGGCAGAGAGCTCTGTCTCCACCGTGTCCGGCAAGGCCAGGCAGGCCTCCAACTCGTCCAGCGCCACATCATAGGTGCTATTCCGTTTCTGGGCAGTGCTGGCGTGATACTTCTTCAGCGCCAGATTCCGGGTAATTCCGCACACATAGGTCATCAGGGGATCCGGCTGCTGAGGCGGCACCGAATCCCAAACGCCCAGCCATGTGTCGTTGACGCACTCCTCCGCATCCAGGAAATTATGCAGGATATTGTTCGCTACTCTGCCACAGAGCTTTCCGTATTTGTTGGAGAGCTCTGTGATGGCCTGTTCCGATCGGCTTTGGAACAAGGCAATGATCGTCTGATCCTCCAATTCGTTTTCACACTCCTTTCCGCCTCACCCCTATATTACGGATTGCGGAGCAAATCTTACAGCCTGCGGAAAACTTTCCAGCAGCGATTGCGCCTGTTTGCTTTGAAGCCGGCCGGTGTGCCGCTTGGGAGACTCCTCAATAAGCTGAGCGCCCCGGACCCAAATGGTCCGGGGCGCCGCTCTCTTATGAAACCGGAAAAATCAGCAGCAGGAGTTGTTGTTGCAGCCGCAGCCGCAGCCGCAGCTGTTGTTATTGCCGCAGCAGCACCAAATGATGATCAGCAGGATGATGATCCAGCAGCAGTTGCCGCCGCCAAAGCCGTTATTGCACATATGGGGACCTCCTATGAAGTTTTGACCGTTCTGAGCGGTCTCAAACCATCCTATGCGGTCCCCGGATATCGGTGCATCGGAAATCTTACATTCTCTCACTGGTCACCAAGCTTTGGGCCTGGGTCCAATCCTCCTGGGTAAAGACCCCCTTGTCGATCAGCGTCTGACCCAGGGTCTGCACGCCGTCCGGCATAGCGGCCTCCAGCGCGTAGTAGGAGATATACACGAGGTCCGCCCGCAGGAATTGTCCCGTCTGGAAAGCGGCGGCCTCCCCCTCCGTCAGGACGCCGGCGATCCGCGCCCGGCTCAGCGTATCCGCCAGGTTCGTGTTGGCAGCGGAGCTGTACCCCATAGCCCGGAGGATGAACTCCGTGTACTGGTAGGCGTTGACGGCGCTGCCGGGTTTGAACTCGGTGGCGCTGAAGCCGTTGGTATACCCTTTCTCATAGGCATAGCCCACGTACTTCTCCGCATCTGAGCCCTGGGCGATGTCAGTGAACGGGGTATTGCCGGTCCAGGCCAGAGCCGCGTCCTCCTCCCCCAGCACCCGGATGAACATGATCAGCGCCTGCAGGCGGGTGGGCGCCAGTTCCAGGTCATACCCCTCGCCGTAGCCGGTGAAGGTGCCCCGGAAGAGATTCAGCTGTTTGAGGGCGGCGGCCATGGCGTTGTAGTCCACGGTGCTGGACTCCGTCAGGCTGCAGGGCCCCTGATAGTCCACCACCGCCGTCTTGGACGTAATCAGGAACATGGCCGTGGTGTCCTCCGCCACCAGGTAGCGGTGATCCGCCTGCAGCACAGAGCCGCTGGCCGCCTCCTCCCCGGTGGTAACATCCACCACGGTGCCGGCGGAATAGGTTACCTGCCCCTCGCCGGCCAAGAGCAGCACGCTGGCGCCGGTGGTGCCCTGCAGGATGTCCCCCTGCTTCATGCGGGTCTCCACCCAGGTGTCCACGGCCCCCTGTTCCAGCGTCCCGTCGGCGGCGCTGGCCAGCAGGGCCTGATCCGACACGTCCAGCCGCTGATCCACGCGCTCCTCCACGGCGGCGGTGTAAGTCCCTGTCAGATAGGACAGGGACGCCAGCGGGTCCTCCACGCCCCCGGCCGCCAGAGCGGCAACTCCCAGCAGCGCGCAGGACGGAAAAATCATCAGCATTTTCTTATTCATAAGGGGTCAGCCATCTTTCCTTTCCGGGACCCGGCGCGCCAGATCCTCTCAGCGGTTTGCGATCCGATAACTCAGCGTCAGCAGGCTGTCCGCGAAGTGAATATTCTCAAACTTCACATCCGGGTCCGTGCTGGACAGCTCAATGTTGGTGAAATTCCAGAAGCCCCGGACGCCCAGCTCCATCAGCCGGTTGGCCGTCTCCTGCGCCACGGCCTGAGGAATGGTCAGCACCACCACATCAATGCTGTGACCGCGGAGGTATTCCTCCAGCGTGTCCATGGAGTACACGGACACGCCGTTGACCTCCGTGCCAATGACGGAGGGCGCCACGTCAAAGGCCGCGTCCACAGTGAAGCCCGTCTGGGAGAAGCGGAAGTTCTGCAGCAGGGCGCGCCCCAGGTTGCCCACACCGATCATGATCAAATGGTGATGTTTGTCCACGCCCAGAATATGGCCGATCTCCGTCCGCAGCTCCTCCACATTGTACCCATAACCCTGCTGGCCGAACTCGCCGAAACAGCTGAAATCCTGGCGGATCTGAGAGGCTGTAATGTTCATCTCCTGTCCCAGCGAGTGGGAGGAAATCCGCACAACGCCGCGGCTGCACAGGTCTGTCAGCTGACGATAGTAACGGGGCAGCCGTCTGATGACCGCATCCGAAATGTTCTCTTTTTTCAATTTGGTCACTCCCTCTGAAACAACGTGAGAAATTCTTTTGAACACAGTTTAGCCTAAATCTATTGACTTGTCAATTTTTTTAACAATCCGCCCTGTAAAAATTTTTCTGCAAAAGGGCTTTACATCCAAGCGAAAGTCTGCTATACTTTGTAAAGATGTTTGGGGACAAACATCGTAGGTTTATGCGCCCGTAGCTCAGTTGGATAGAGTGTTAGACTCCGACTCTAAAGGTCGCTGGTTCGAATCCAGTCGGGCGTACCACGTCGGAGCAAGCTATGTATCGCTTGCTCCGACTTTTTTTAAAGTCAGAGCGCGCTCACGCCGCTGCTCCTCCTTTCCAAATCGCAACCGCTTACGCTGGGTTGCGATTTGGGTCCGCCGCTGCGCGGCGTTTTTTTCTTATCGCAAGGAAATATCGATTTTAACCGCCCCTTCCACGTCGGAGCAAAGTCCGCTTTGCTCCGACGTCTTTTT